>JAILDN010000016.1 GCA_024689425.1 Methanobrevibacter sp. | reverse complement strand
TATGATGGGAGTAAAATGTTGAAAATGTGCCGCAAACCCCAAAAGTGCCTGCATACTGGCCATTATATGTGGCTCCCATGGATTCGCAATTGTCTTCTACTAAAATTAAATCATTGTCTTCACAGATTGAAATTAATCTGTCAAAATCATTTGGATTTCCCAAAAGGTTAACTGCAAATACTGCTTTTGTATTTTCTGTAATTGCATTTTCCAATTCATCTAAATTCAAATTAAATGTATTAATATCAACGTCTATGAATCTTAGTTTTAATCCACATTGATGCAGTGCAGTGTAGGTTGTTGCCCATGAAACTGCAGGAACAATAACCTCGTCACCGGCTTTCAAATCATATTTGTCGGATAGTACCAATGATGATATTGCTATCAGATTAGCTGATGAGCCTGAATTTACCATAACTGCATATTTACTTCCAAAAAATTTACTGAATTCTTCTTCAAATTTCTCAACTTCTGGACCTATAGTAAATCTGTTACTTTTAATGACTCTGTTGATGGCTTCATATTCCTTTTCGTCCCATGTGTCAGCGGACAGCGGATAACCAATCATTTGTGTTCGCTCCATTCATTTTTCACAAATTCCAAATCGGATTCTACCATTTCCTTAACCAATGTTTCAAATGGAGTTTTAGTAGGATTCCATCCTAATTTTTCAATGGCTTTGGTAGAATCGCCCAACAGCTGTTCCACTTCAGTTGGTCTGAAATATTTAGGATCAACTTCAATTAAAACCTCTCCGGTTTCGTCATTTATTCCCTTTTCATCAAGTCCCTGACCTTCCCAGCGAATATCAATTCCAACTTCTTTAAAGGCAATTTCACAAAATTCACGAACAGTATGCATTTTTCCTGTTGCAATAATAAAATCATCAGGTTTTTCCTGCTGTAACATTAACCACATGCATTCAACATAATCTCTTGCATGACCCCAATCCCTTTTGGCATCAAGATTTCCCAAATATAACTTTTTCTGTTTGCCAATTTTAATTCTGGCAGCTGCTAACGTAATTTTACGTGTTACAAAGTTTTCTCCTCTCCTTGGAGATTCATGATTGAACAAAATTCCGTTTGATACGAACATATTATATGCTTCACGGTAATTTTTACTAATCCAGAAAGCGTATAATTTAGCAACACCATAAGGACTGCGGGGATGGAAAGGAGTGGATTCTTTTTGAGGCATTTCCTATACCAAACCGAACAATTCAGAAGTTGAAGCTTGATAAATTTTTGTTTTATTTTCCAGACCCAATAATCTGACTGCTTCTAAAATACGTAATGTTCCAAGACCATCAACTTCAGAAGTATACTCTGGAAGTTCAAATGAAACTTTAACATGGGATTGTGCACCTAAATTATAAATCTCATCAGGTTGAATTTTCTGAATTAATGCAGTAACATTAGCTGAATCGGTTAAATCCCCGTAGTGTCTGTGAAAATGAACAACATTACGCATATCTTCAACGAAGTCTTTCATATACAAGTGCTCAATTCTACCGGTATTAAATGATGAACTTCGGCGTATTATTCCATGAACTTCATAACCTTTATTTAATAAAAATTCAGCAAGATATGATCCATCTTGACCTGTTACTCCAGTAATTAAAGCTTTTTTCATTTTTTACCACCTGTCAGATAAACTCAAATTTATTATTAACTATAAATTAACCGTTCAAAATGTTTTTCCATATCATCAAACATTTTTTTGATATATTTCACGCCTGAAGGCAAAATTTTGTCTTGGTCTTTAAATTCTGCATATGATTTTTCATCAGTCAGTAAATTTTTAAACAGTTCTACGGAATCGGAATTCATTTCTGGAGTTGCTTCCCATTTTACCGGGTAATGTGTATATAATCCCAAGCGAGCATCATGTTCTAAATTCGGATTCTTACCCCATTTTTCTTCTCCGTCCCACCTGATGATTGCTTTAGGATTTAATAATTCTGGTTCAAGATAATTTCCGCCTCCTGCATATAACGGAATGCAATCGGAATCTATGGAATGAAATATCTTTTCAGTGACATAGGCATTTACCAACAAGTTTTCTGGACATAAATTGAATTTAAATTCTTTTAAATAGTTTAATTTATGGTCATTATATGCATCAAGTAATTCTGAAGTGTTATTTTTCCATCTTCCAGCATATGTGACATTTGTCAGCTTGTTAATGTCATTATCAATTATTGTTCTTGTTCCCCAAATATCATGTGATGCAATTGCAACAACGTCTCTTGATTTATTATATCTTGTTGAATTCCAGGATTCCACTTTATTTTCTATATCCTCTTCGGTGGTTTCCGGTGAAAAGAATGAGATAAACCAAAATGGGATTCTTAGATATTTTGGATTGTCAATAATGTCCATTCCCATTGCAAGATCAACATAGTCCAATGCATAGGTATCAAAGTTATATTTCATCTCGAGGAACCGACAATTCAAATCCTCCCAAATTGAAAAGAAAACTTTTTTTCCATCCATTGGATATGCAAGATTATCGTGGACATTTGAAAAGCCGAAAAGATTAATCTTAAAATTTTCATCAGGAAATCTGTCTTTAATAAATCTAGTAAACCAAAAATTCTCACAACGACCCCCAAAGTCGTCAAATATTCCATTGGGAGTTGGTAAAAGATTTCTGTATATTAACTTCCCGTCAAGTGCGCTAAATCCCAATGTTGAATGGGACAACTGTGGGATTGATTGAAGCTGTTTTTCCCTTAAAGCAACCTTTGCTTTAAGTGATTGAATTAACTCGTGAGATTCTTCAACCTTAAATTCGCTGGACGGATTAAAAGGCATCCATTGAATATGGATATCTAGAATTTCACCATCACAGACCATTTTAGAAAAAACATATGGTTTATCATGCCAAACTAATTGATTTTCATTAAAACAAGGCTTGTCATTAACCGAAAGATCAGTATAATCTATATAAATTGGAAATCTGTTGCCATTTTTATCGTTGCAGTTCGGGCCTTTAAGAAAAATTTTTAGAAGACCATCATTAATGCATTTTAATTTCAAATCCAATATGCCCTCTGAACTTTCAATCATGATTCCGCTTCCTTCACAGTCATTAAACCAATCCGGTTTGGAAACGCCGGAATTTTCATCATTATTGTCTAAAATGAGAATATTATTATTTTTGCCATAATTTTTAATATCAATTCTAGCGGTATAATACTTTTTTAATAAAAATTCAAAATTTGGATTCAAGCAATCACCTTGTCATAGTATATCTTATAATTTAATTTAATATTATATATTAATATCTTAATATTTTTATGAGCTCGATATTTTTATTATTATTTTTTTTACCTTAATTCAAATTTTCTCTCCATAATTTAAATAAAATGTTTTTAATAATATTATGTAAGTTTGGATTAATATGAAAAATGGAGAATAGGAAGTATGCAGCGTGTACAAATTTATACAGATATCCATAAAAAAGTTTTAAATAGAAAAAAAGTCGCAGAAGGCATTGAATTTCTTTGTGTTTACGACCGGAAAATAGGCAGTTCTAAAAAAAGGCTTATTCTTCGCCGATATGGTGTGGAAAAAGAATTCTTCATAAATTTAAATAAACCAACTTATATATGTCTGAAAGACGGAATTGAAGTGAAAAACTTCGATGAGGCAATCGAAAATGACGAGGTTCTTGTATTTTCAGCACTGGAAATGATTGAAATTTGTAAAGAAATTGGATATTTTTCTGAAGTGAATGATAATACTATTGCAAGCGTTGTAAAATTCTTCATTGGACAATATGACTCTCCAGACTATGCCTGCGGAGAAGAATGGGGAAATAAAATTAAATGCATACTTAATAGTCATGAAATTGATTCATTTCATGAATGGGAAGAGTTAGTAGGTTATGAAGACAGACCCTCTTTTTTTGATTTCAGTTCAGATTTTTCAGTTAGGATATATAATTGCGATACAACAGGAATAGAATCTGCAATATATGGTAAAAATTCTGATTTGGAATCCGCGTTATATGTAATAAATAAATCAGAAAGACTCATGAATGCGGTTACATATCTTTTAGCGTCAGGAATAACTGAAGATTCCCTTAATATCATATGGAATTACCTTGTAACCTATAATCATCAGGACAGTTTCATAGAAACTATGTATTTTTCTGATTGGAATGATTATAATCTTAATGAGCTAATGGAAAAGTATAATATTGTGGATGATCTGGTGACATCACAAGACTGGGATGAACTAGTAAAAACCGAAGACTATAACTTTTTAAGTTCAAATACTTGTTCACTTAGGGTTGGTGATAAATATAAAATGGCAATGGCAGTCAATGATGATTCTGATGATGAAAATGCCATTGCTGTTGTTGTACCAATTGATTGTCCGTTAACTCCTCCTGAAATTGTATGTGCCGGAGAATCAATAGATAAAGTTGAAAATAACTGGGCAGTAAAAAATAAGATATGTATCTTTTAGAATGAAGACATATATTTTCAAAAAATGATATAATTTAGGGATTTTAGGACTAATATTATTCTTTATATATAATTAGTTCATCAAATATGAACATTTTAAAAAAAATTTATCGATACTTATTAAAAAGAGGTATAAAATTTTTGCCATTTTTAGATAAATATTTAAATCAATGAAAAATACATATACATATGGATAAAATTCTTGAATTATTAGTAAAACGATATAAACTTATTTTAATTATAATATTTTTTCTAATTTTACAAGCTTATTTAACTTTACTTCTTCCTCAGTATACTGCAGATATTGTTGATATAGGTATTGCGAATACAGATTTAAATTACATATTTGATACTGGAATAAGGATGATTTTAGTAACTGTTCTGGCTACTATTGTCGCAATTATTGTTTCAATATTATCAATTAATTTATCTTCAAAGTTTGCAAGGGATTTGAGGAAAATATTATTCTCTAAAATGTTAAAATATTCAAATCATGAATTGAATTACATTTCCAAATCCTCATTAATTACAAGAATTACAAATGATGTTTCAAATATTGAATCGGTCATACAGTCAATTTTATCAGTTATTATTTTTGCACCAATTTTAGGAATTGGATGTATTATTAAGACAATGATGCTGGGAATTGACATGTACTGGATAATTCTTCTTGTTCTTGTTTTAATTGTAATTATTATTGTTCCAATAGTAAAAAAAATTACTCCTAATTTGGAAAAAATACAAAAAACCACTGACAAAATCAATTTAGTATCAAGAGAGATTTTAATAGGTATGCCAGTGATTAAAACTTTTGTTAAAGAGGATTATGAGGAAGAAAAATTTAATATTTTAAATAAAAATTACAAAAAACGTAACATTTATACTAAAAAGTATCTTCTCATAATATACCCTGCTTTATTTTTACAGTTGTCACTTATGATTGTTTTAATTGTTTTAGTAGGTTCATATATGGCACAATCCGGTGATGTTTTAATAGGGAATATCCTGGCATTTATCCAATATGCCACTCAAATTGTTGAGGCATTCATAATGATAGGATTGTTCATTATTTCAGTTCCTAAAGTATTTGTTTCAATAAATCGTGTAAATGAGGTACTGAATACTGAAGTAAGTATTACAGATGGAGAAATTGATACAATTGATGATGAAATGACTATGGAATTTAGAGAAGTTAGTTACAAGTACCCTAAAAGTGAAAAAGATACATTGACCAATATTAATTTCAAAATTGAACCTAGAAAAACACTAGCTATTATTGGAGGTACTGGAAGTGGTAAATCTACAATCCTTAATTTAATTCCTCATCTTCAGGATGTATCTTCAGGAGAAATAATAGTCAATGGAGTGAATATTAAAAATTATAAGTTAGAAACACTGAGAAATCATATTAGTTTGACTCCTCAAAAAGCCCAATTGTTCCAGGGAACTGTCAGATCAAATATGACTATCATAAAGGAAGATGCAAGTGATGACGAAATAAAAACTGCATTAGAAAAAGCAAGTGTGGATTTTATTGATAGTTTGGATGATGAAGTCTCACAAGATGGTTCTAACTTTTCCGGTGGGCAGAAACAACGTTTATCTATAGCAAGATCATTCTTGAAGGAATGTGATGTCTACATATTTGATGACTGTTTCTCCGCATTGGACATGAATACAGAAAGAAAGATAAAAAAGCATTTAAATGAAATAAATGATGCTGCAATATTAATTGTTTCTCAAAAAATTTCAACAATAAAGGATGCGGATGAAATAATCGTATTGGATAACGGAAGGATTGTTGACAGAGGAACCCATAATGAATTAGTTGAAAATTGTAAAGTTTATCAGGAAATTGTAAAAAGTCAATTGGAGTCAATTAATTGAGGTGAATTAAATGGATATTAAAAAAATGTTTGGAAATATAGTCCGTTTAACTGGAAATCATAAGGGAAAATTCATATTTACAATGATTTGTGCATTTTTATCTGTATTTTTCACCGTTATTAGTCCTATATTATTAGGGGATTCCATTAATATCCTTACACAGGGAATAAACAATATTATGCACCACACTGGAAATATTGACTATGACAAATTATTTAACTCTTTAATACTTACTACAGGATCATATATTTTAGCTAATATTTTCTTGTATCTTGAAACTTACTACCTGACTGTGGCGGCTACAGAGATTGGATATAATCTTAGAGAGAAATTGATGCATAAAACTTTATCCTTGCCGATGAATCTAACTGATGATAATAAAAGAGGAGATGTTTTATCAAGAATTACAAATGATATTGACACTGTTGAATCAGCACTTTCAACATCCTTTTTAAACATAACCTCATTGATTTCACTCGCAGGTACAGTAATAGTGATGTTAACAATCAATTTGTGGTTGGCGCTGGCTGTAATAGCTGTAGTTTTAATAACATCAAGAGATATTATGATTGTATTAATAAGATTATCCAAAAGATTCTTTGTAAAACAGATGGATATTCGTGGCAAAACCACAGGTCAAATTGAAGAGATAATTACAGGTCACGAAGTTGTACGTACCATTAATTATGAAAATCGTGCCATTGAAGAGTTCAATAAAAATGTTGAAGAGTGGTACAGTAATGAATGGAAATCACAATTCTTTTCAAGTCTTAATACTCCATTGATAGATTTAAATATAAATTTAGGTTATGTTGTAATTGCAGCATTAGGTGCCTATTTTGTTTTACAGGGCACATTAACTGTAGGAAGAATATTGACATTTTTTGAATATGTAAAAAATATTTCAAATCCAATTCAAAGCATGGCAGGAATTATACCTTCAATTCAATCTGGACTGGCATCAATTGAGAGAATTTATGAATTATTAGACATGGAAGATGAAGAGAATCCTTCTTCATTGAAACTTAAAGAATTTAATGATGAAATCCGCTTTGAAAATGTAAGTTTTGGTTACACAGAGAATGAAAAAATAATCAAGGATTTCTCATTAACTGTTAAAAAAGGAGAAAGGATAGCAATCATCGGTGAAAGTGGAGCTGGAAAAACAACTCTTATCAAATTGCTATTGAGATTATATGACATTGATTCTGGTGAAATTAAAATTGATGGCGTTAATATTAATGAATATGATAAACAGTCCCTTAGGTCATTTATAGGAATGGTTCTGCAGGAGTTATGGTTATTTTCAGATACTATTGAAGAAAATATTCGTTTTGGAAATCTTGATTCCACAAAAGAGGAAATATCTGAAGCTTCAAAACAGGCAAATGTTGATGGTTTCATAAGACAGCTTCCAGAGGGTTTCAGTACTGTTTTAAATGAGGATGGGGATAACCTGTCTCAAGGTCAAAAGCAGCTGCTGACTATTGCAAGAGCAATTATCTCTAAAAAGGAAATATTAATTTTAGATGAAGCCACATCAAATGTTGACACAAGAACAGAACTGTTAATTCAAGATTCTATGGATAAATTGATGAAGGGCAAAACTATTTTTATCGTTGCCCATAGGTTATCAACAATCCGAGAAGCTGATAAAATTATTGTACTTGGAAAGGGAAGAGTTATTGAGCAAGGAACTCACGATGAGCTTTTAGCTAAAAAAGGATATTATTATGATACCTTAAATGCTCAAGGAAATATTTTATGAAACTAATAGGTGGTATTAATAATGCAATTTCATGAAATAAAATTTTTCTTTGATGTGGAACTGGTTAACAGGGATTATTTGGATATTATTTTTGATAATGTTTGTAAAATTTTGGATAGTAGGTTGGATAAAAATCTAAATCCATATTATCTTAAAAATCATGATGAAATTTATAGAATTATTGATGTGGATGATGAATCTTGTGAGACTGAAATAAATTCTTTTTTTGACTTCACTTTTGATGTTATTGTCGATGTCCCGTTGTACAGATTTCTGATTTTAAAAAAATCGGATAAATTAACTGTTTTAGCAAATATCCACTCATCCATATTTAATTATTCTTCCATTAATATTTTCAAAGATTTATTTTTAAATTTTGAAGAATTCTCTATTCTAGAAAATCTTCAATCTTGTTTTGAAGATAAGAAAAACTATTTAAATTCATCTGACTTTGTTGAGGATTGTAATTACTGGAGTAATCTATTAGATACAAGTAATCATGTTAAAAAGTATAAAATAAGGTCTGACATATATCATGAGAAGTTCCTAATTAAAAATAGGCTTTTACCTGCTTTTTTAAAAAGACATAATCTTTCCAAATTTAATTTTTTCACAGGAATTTTTTCATTATATTTGTCATATATTAATGAGAATGACTGTTGCTTATTTAAAATGCCCATAATTGATGAGGATGCAGTTTTCGAATCCAATATGGATACATTAGTAATGGTTGGATATAATCCAAATGAAACTATTATCGAATTTTTAGATGGAATCAGCAACATTTATGAAGATGCCAGGAAACATACTAAAGTAGATATTGAAAATTATATTGAAGTGCCATTTAATTATTCTATTTGTGATTTCACAAGGTTGGATAGTGAAGTCACTGTTAAAAATGGTGAAGGATCCGCCTTAACTTTCAATATTTATGAGGATTATGTAGATATAATTTATAATGAGAATCTATTTTCCAATGTTCATATTAAATATTTAAGTAATAATCTTGAAAATTTTATTAATAATGTTATTAATTATGGTAATCAATGCTGTGACTTGGAATTTTTGGTAACTGGAAATCGCTATGATTTTGATGGCTCTTTTCAGTTAATGGCTTCTCAAAAGCTTGTTTATTCTGATGAAATAAAGAATGAACCGGGCACTAAATATAATGTCCCTATTAAAATAACTCTTGGTGATTCATATTCCGTAGACCAGGTTGAAAATGCTTTAATTAAGTTAATTAATATTCATCCAGTATTAACTTCCCGTATAGTGCAAGATAATGATTTAATTGCATTTAATGCACTACCTCCAATTAAAAAAGGTTCTCTTGAGGATATAGATTCATTTGTCAAACCTTTTGATTTAAATAAGTATCTGTCTGAATTTTTAATCGTTGAAGACGAGGGTACAATTATTTTATGCATGGACTTTCATTCATTGATTTTTGACTATTATTCTTTAAATACGGCAATTATGGATTTGTTGAGAATTTTAGATGGTGGTGATGTTGAATCTGTGGATAATGGTGTTTTAAAACAGCTTTCATTTAAGGATGTTTTTGAAGATTCCCAATATGAAGAGTCATCTAAACGTTTCTTTGATAAACTATTGGCAGATAAGGATGAGGCTGCTGATTTGTTATTTTTGAAAAGTGAATCCAGTTCAAAAGCATATTTTTCTCAGTTGGATGATGAAAATGTTGATTTGTTTTTAAAAAAGTATGATCTTGATTATAATCAGTTTTTAATAAGTGTTTTTTCATATACCTTATCCAGATTCACCGGTTCTTCTAAAGTTTTATTCAATTTATATCGGGACAGACGAAATCTAATGGGGTTGTCTGATTCAATAGGGATGTTCTTCCAGAAGGTTCCTATTCTCGTTGATTGTGAAAATCAGAGCATCGATTCTTTCATGGATTATTCTAAAAGTTTAGTTGACTCTGTTTTTGAATTTCCATTCAATTATAATTTTAACTCTAATGTATTATTCTCTGTTTTACAGGATACTAACGTTCCTACAAAAGATTTAAAAGCAACTATACTGCCTAAGGACATAATGGATAAGTTTTCAGTCATAGTATATTTCAATGAGCATAACCGGTTGGAAATTAGAGTAGTATATTCTGAAATGTATTCTGATGAATTTGTTAAGAATTTTGTTAACACTTTTAATCTGATTATGCAAGAGATTACTGCGGTTGATGAGTTATCTGAAATTAATTATGTGTCCAAAAGTGATTTAAAGTTTCTAAATGATTATAATAAAACAGAAATGCCAATAGAATATGATGATGTTTTAGATGCTTTCAATGATAATTTATCAAAATTTCCGGATAATGACCTTGTATCTATGGAAGATAGGGTTTACAGTTATTCTGAGGGTGCTTTCATTGCTAATGAGATTTCAGAAGCATTAAAAAATAACGGTGTAAAATCCAAGGATTATGTCGCTTTTGTATGTGAGCGTTCTGAAGCGTATTTATTTAATATTTTATCAATTTTATCTATTGGTGCTGTTCCGGTTCCTATTGATGATGCTCTTCCGGATGAACGTATTAAATTCATGATTGAAGACTCCAATTCAGAAGTTGTCATTGTAAGCAATTCTACTTATAATCGTGTTAATAATTTATTTGATAATATAAATGTTTTGAATGTATCAACTATTATTGAAGGAGATGTTGGCAATTTAGATTATTTGCCTGTTGTTTATGGTGATTTGGCGGGTGTTGTCTATACTAGTGGTACTACTGGAATTCCTAAAGGGGTTAAGATTACCAGAAAGGCTGTTCTTAATTTATCTGTTCACTATGTTAATGCTCAAAATTTCGGTAAAGATGATGTTTATGCTTTATATCCGTCTATAGGTTTTGATGCAGGATATAAATCAATATTTAAAGTTTTATATGCTGGGGCATGTTTGGTTATTGTTCCTGAAGACATTAAACTGGACATGGCAAGATTAAATGATTATTTTATTGAGCATGATGTTGGTCATGTTTTCATCACCACTCAGGTTAGTAAGCTATTTATGGAAAGCGTCAGTGCCACTTCTTTGAAAGTATTGTCCGTTGGTGGTGAGAAGTTAGGTGAATTTGAAAGTCCTAAAGATTATATTGTAATGGATGATTATGGACCTAGTGAAGCATTTGCATTTATTATTTCAATTGATATATCTCAAAAGATGGATAGCTCTTCTATTGGTGTTTTAAACTGCAATTCCAAAGCTTATATTTTAGATTCAGAGGGCAGAAGGGTTCCTTATGGTGCTGTAGGAGAATTATATCTTGCAGGATATCAGATAGCTGACGGCTATTTAAACCGTGAAGAGGAAACGGAAAAATCCTTTTTGACCAATCCTTTTGATGATGAGGAGGGTTATGAGGTAATGTATCGTACGGGGGATATGGTTCGTTTCCTTCCGGACGGTACGTTAGGTTTTGTTGGTCGTAGAGACAGCCAGGTAAAAATCCGTGGAAACAGGGTTGAACTGTCTGAAATTGAATCAACCATAAGACAAATAGATTATATTGAAGATGTGACAATTCAAACAGTAAAACATGGAAGCAATAATGAACTGGTTGCTTATGTAGTTGTAAACGAAAAATGGATTGGTGATAATCTTAAAAATGCCGTCTGTGAATATGTTGGCAAGAATAAACCTGATTACATGATTCCTTCATATGTAATAAGATTAAATGAGATTCCTTTAAACGTTAACGGTAAAGTAGACAAAAGTAAGCTGCCGGAAGTTAACCCTGACAGTTTGCATACTCAATATGTAGCTCCCACAACCGAAACCGAGAAAATTATAGTGGAGGCTTTTGAAACAGTCTTTGACTTAAATAAACTTGGGATTTATGATGATTTTATCTCCCTTGGCGGAGATTCCATTAAGGCAATTCGTCTTCTTGCTATACTTCAGAAAAATGGTATTTCATGCACTGCTAAGGATATTTTGACATATAAAACTCCTTATATGATTGCTCAAAATGTAGTGGACAAAATTGAGGTTTCCTATGATACAACAGAAGGTGTTGTTGATCTTTTGCCTGTGCAGAAAAATTTCTTTGATTGTATTAATTCAAATGAATACACTCAGGAATTTGTTTTAAAAACGGGAAATGATGTGGATATTGATATTGCTCAAAAGGCTTTAGATGAGTTATGTAATGTTCATGACATGTTGAGGGCAAGATATAAAATCTCTCCTGAAGGTCCGATTCAGGAGATTTTACCATTGGATACTTGTGTTTGTGAAATTGAAGAACTGTATATGGGGCATGATTTAAATGAGTATATTAAGTTCGTTATTCATGAAGCTAAAAGGTCTCTTGATATCTCTAAAAAGTTAATGGATGTTAGCTTAATTCATTATTCCGGAAAATGTTATTTTGTCTTTGTAATCCACCATTTGATTATTGACGGGGTAAGTTGGAGTATATTGCTGGATGATTTCTCATCCATTTACGCTCAACTGTCTTTAGGTAAGGAAATTGATATTGCAAAGCCGTATCCTTATAAATTATGGGTTGAAGATGTAAAAAGTAATGCAGAAAATATTGATGATGATGAAAAACAGCATTGGGTTGAACTCAATAAACTGATAGATGACTCTGATTTAAAGGGTAATCTTAAACCTATCACGTTCAATGTTAAAAATATCGGTTATGATGCGGATATTTTATCAATTCTCTCTGAAGAGGAGTATTTTGCATTAGCTGTTGCCCGTGCCTATAAAAAAACTTATGAACAGGATGTTATTTTTAATTGCGAGTCTTACGGTCGTGAAGAAAGTTTAGCTAATGTGAATGGGACTGTAGGATGGTTTACATCACAGTATCCTATATCTGCAGATGTCAGTTGCAATAATGATTTTGTTTCATTGATGTCCGATTCATTTAAGATTAAAAAGGCATTTGAGGAAATTAAAGATTTGGGGTTAAATTACTTATCTTTGGCATATAATTCTGATGAATTTGACTATAATCATTGTCCTATAACATTTAACTTCTTAAGTACTGAATTTTCTTTTAAAAATAACTTTTTTGAATCATATGGTGTTCAATTTGACTATAGTGATGCTTTTGAAGTTTATGGTAGTGAACTCAATATTTTACGTATTGGGAACGATTATGTTGTAAAGGGTTTCTGTGCTGAGGGAACTTATATTGACGAAAAATATGATGTCTTTGTTGATAACATTAAAAATGAATTGAGATTTATTGCAGATTATAGTTTTATGGATGATGGTATGGCCTGTCCGTTGTCTGAATCTCAATTAGGTATCTATTTGGATGAAAAGGTAAATGATATGGGTACTGCTTATGCAGCTGCCAGATTTGTAGAATGTGATTTAAACAAATCCAACGAAGAGATTAAGGAAGCCCTATTGTCCTTAATTGATAAACATCCAATTTTGAAAGGTCGTGTTCATGATGTTGAGGATATGTCCCTATTTATCTGTGATAGTTTTCCTGATATTCAGATTACTGATAATACTGACTTCTTAAGTTTAATCAAACCATTTGAGTTGGATAAATGTATTTCACGCTTTTACATTGTTGATGCCAGTGATAAAAAAGGCATATTCTTTGATGTCCATCATATTATAAATGATGCTTCCACATCCTCTATTCTGGAAAATGAGTTGGCTGAAGCTTTAGATGGTGATTTGGATGATGTTATTGATTTGGGCTTTTTATATGCCAGCAGGGATTCTTTTGAAATTCAATTCAAACCTGTTTATGAAGATGCTCATGAGTTCTTTACTAAAAACTTGAGTGATATGAGTGAGGTTCATGGCTTAATCGAAGATGTGGAAGGTTCTTATTCATCTGTTTATCTTCCTATTCATGGAGTCCGTGAACGTGTTGAGGAATTTGTAAATAGCCGGGGCATAACCGTTGGTGCTTTTTTAAATGCTGTTTTTGCTTATACGTATTCCAGATTTACAGGCAGTGAAAAGGTTTACTTTAATTTCACTGAACATGGCCGTCATGAGGATTATGCGCAAAACGCTTTGGGAATGTTTGTACGCACAATTCCAATGTTGGTAGACTGTAAAAATGATTCTATTGATAATTATCTAAATTATTTCTCTGATTTATCTTTAAATTCAATGTTTAACGGTTTTTACCCTTATAGGTTGCTTGCCAGGGAATTCGGTTTAAATAATGATGTTATTTTTGAATATGATTATGATTTGGATGATGTTTCTTTCGTAGGCGACGAGCTCATTATAACAGATTTTGACTTTGATGCGGTTTCTCAGTTTGCATGTGTGGTGAATGATTTGGATGATGGGTATGTTATTCATCTAGATCATACTGATAACTACTCCAATGATACTTGCATTCGTTTTGCGGAGTCTTATGCTCAAATTTTAACTCAGATGTTGAATAAGGATAACCTGGCAGATATTAATTATATTTCCAAGTCTGATATTGAAATATTGGAAGACATTAATCAAACTGAATGCAATTTGAAGCATGATGATATTCTGGATGCATTCACTGATAACCTCAACAGACACCCTAATAATAAACTTGTTTCATATAATGATGTTTCATATAGTTATAGTGAAGGAGCATTCATCGCGGTCATGATTGCTAAATCATTAAGGGATTTGGGTGTTAAAACACAGGACAATGTTGCATTTTTAGTTGAAAGATCCGAGCTGTACATGTTTAGTGTTTTAGGTATTTTGACTTTAGGGGCTGTTTATGTTCCTTTAGACGATGCGCATCCTGATGAACGTATTGAATATATTTTGAAGGATACAAATTCTAAAGCGGTCATTGTTTGTAATGATACCTATCAGCGTGCTGAAAACCTGATTGGTGATGATGTTTCACTTTTAAATATTTCTGATATTGTTGAGGGTGATGTTGGAACTTTATCCATTTTGCCTATGGTTTATGGTGATTTAGCTTGCATATTGTATACAAGCGGTACCACAGGTATTCCAAAAGGGGTAAAGATAACAAGGAAATCCGTTCTTAACCTGGCAATGTTTTATCATGATGAATATGGTCTGGATAATGATGATGTTTATGGTTTGTTTTCAACTATTGGATTTGATGCAGCGCTTTTAGCTGTGATGACTGTATTGTATGCAGGTGCTTGTCTGTCAATTGTTCCTGAAAACCTCAGATTGGATATTAATGCATTAAATGAATATTTCATTGAACATGGTGTTACTCATACCCTTATTACTTCTCAGGTAGGTAGAATGTTCATGCAGTATGTGGGGGACACTTCTCTGGAGGTTCTGCTTGTTGGTGGTGAAAAACTCGGTAGGTTTGAAAGTCCTGATAATTACACCCTTGTTGATGCATTTGGTCCGACAGAGGCCTGTGTTTTCGTAACATCAATTAAAAACGTGAATAAACTTGATTCGTCTTCTATTGGTCATTTGATTTATAATACAAAGGCATATGTTTTGGATAAGGAAAAAAGACGTGTTCCTATTGGTGCTGTAGGGGAATTGTTTGTTGCAGGTACTCCTGTTGCTGATGGATATTTGAACCGTGATGAAGAAACGGAAAAAGTATTTTTAGACAATTCCTTTGATGATGAAGAGGGTTATGAGGTAATGTATGGTACTGGGGATATGGTACGCATACTCCCTGATGAATCTCTAGCAGTTATTGGACGCAGGGACGGTCAGGTAAAGATTAGAGGAAACCGTGTGGAATTATCTGAAATTGAAGCGATAATCCGTGAAATTGATGATGTATATGATGTGACAGTTCAAACGGTTAAACATGGTACAAATAATGAATTGGTCGCTTATGTAGTTGTAAATAAAAAGCTTGATAATATTAATAAAGTAATTTCAGATTATATTGCCAAATACAAACCGGAATATATGATTCCATCATATATTATTGAATTGGATGAAATTCCATTAAATGTAAACGGCAAAGTGGATAGAAAAGCACTGCCTGATGTCGATGTTGATAGTTTACATACAGATTATGTTGCTCCAGCAACTAAAGAAGAAAAAATAATTGTGGATGCCTTTGAAAAAGTCTTTGATTCAAAAGATATCGGTATATTTGATAATTTCGTTCGATTAGGTGGAGACTCTATTAAATGTATTCGTATAATTTCTTTACTTCAAAAAGAGGGTATTTCCTGCACTGCAAAGGACATATTGAATTATAAAACTCCTCAGCTTATTGCTCTGAATATCACTGAGGATGTTCAGGTGTCATATGATGCCGTTGAGGGTCGTGTTGACCTGCTTCCTATTCAAAGTTATTTCTTTGACCAAATTAAAGATAATTCCTTTACTCAGGAATTTGTTTTAAAATCACTAATTGATTTGGATATTGGTCTTTTACAGGATGCCTGGAGAGAATTATCCAATGTTCATGACATGTTGAGAGTCAATTATAAATTTGAATCCGGAAAACCCGTACAGGAGGTAATGCCGTTAAACTCTCAACATTGTGAAATATCAGAACATGTTATTTTAAATGATTTAGATGAAAATATCAGTCAGATTATCGCTGATGCAAGGAACTCTCTTGATATTTCAAATAAATTAGTGGATATTAATGTAATCCACTATAAAAACAGCGATTATGTTGTCTTTGTTATTCATCACCTGATTGTTGATGGTGTAAGCTGGAACAATATAATTGATGATTTGTCTTATATTTACACTCAATTGGAATCCGGAAATGAAATTGACCTTGCAAGGCCTTATTCATATAGGGATTGGACACAGGACGTTCATGAATTGCTGGAAGATATTTCCAATGATGAAAAAAGACATTGGATTGAAATAAATGCCCTGTTGGATGATTCTGATTTAAAAGGTATGGAAAGGCATTATAATTTCAGCATTGAAAATATTGGATATGATGCAGGTAATATGCTGATGCTGTCCGAAGAGGAGTGTTTCGCATTGGCCATTGCCCGTGCTTATAAAAAGACTTATGGTAAGGATATTATTTTCAACCGTGAGTCCTATGGACGTGAAGAAAGTCTGGCTGATGTTAATCGTACTGTCGGTTGGTTTACAAGCCAGTATCCTGTTATGGTTGATGTATCTGATGATTATGATGATATTTCCTTGGTTTTAGATGCCTATAACGTTAAAACCAATTTCAAGGATGTAAATAATTTAGGTTTGAACTATCTGTCTTTAATTTATGATGCGGATGAATTTGAATTTAAACATTGTCCTGTTACATTAAACTTTTTAAGTACTGAATTTTCATTTAAAAATAACTTATTTGAATCATTTGAATTCAGTTCTCATTTTGAAGATGATTTATCCCATAAGGATTATTATGGTATTGATTTTAATATTTTCCGTATGGATGACAGGTATGTTGTTGAAGGGTGCTATGCCGAAGGAACATTTATCGCAGATAAGTTAGGAGATTTCATTGAAAATATCAATGGCGAATTAAAGTTCATTTCCGAATATGTCGGAGATAATATTATTTGCAGATTGTCCGAATCTCAATTGGGAATTTATTTGGATGAAAAGGTTAATGATAAGGGTACAGCATATTCTGCACTGGGACACGTTGAATGTGATTTAAATAAAAGCAATGATGAAATTAAAGAAGCTATTAGGGCGGTCATTGATAAACATCCTATTTTAAAAGGACGCGTGTTGGATGCAGGAGACATGCTTTTATGGGTTTGCGATGCGTCTCCTGAAATCGAAATAACTGACTGTGACAATCCTGATACTTTTATTAAACCGTTTGATTTGGAAAAATATGTATCACGTTTCTTTATTATTGATAATGGTGTTAAAAAGTCAATAGTTTATGATGTTCACCATATTGCAAATGATGCAACCAGCATTACTTTGTTAAACAGTGATCTGGAAGCTTCCCTAAAAGGAAATCTTGATAAAGATATTGATTTAGGTTTTGTTTATGCATGTGAAGATTCCTTTGAATCAAAATTTAAACCAATTTATGAAGAGGCTCATGAGTTCTTTGCTGAAAAATTAGCAGATATTGAAGAAGTAAACGAGATGCTTGGAGATATTGAAGGATCCCGTTCATCAATTACTCTTCCAATTCATGGCGTTAGAGAGAAAGTTGAAAAATTTGTAAGTGATACTGGTATAACTGAAGGTACATTTTTGAATGCCGCATTTGCTTATACCTACTCCCGTTTTGTAGGAAGCGATAAGGTCTACTTTAATTTTACAGAGCATGGCCGTCATGAGGAATATCTCCAGAACGCTCTTGGAATGTATGTCAGAACAATTCCTATGCTTGTGGACTGTAAAAATGATTCAATTGTTAGTTATCTGAATAATTTTTCTGATTTGAGTGTAAACTCAATGATTAACAGCATTTATCCGTTCAGACTGATTGCCAGTGAATTCAATCTGAATAATAGTGTTCTTTTTGAATATAATTTTGATTTAAATGATGTATCTCACGTTGGAGATGAACTGGTTGTTGAAGACTTTAACAATGAGGTCGTTTCTGATTTGTTGTGTGTTGTAAACAATCTGGACGACGGTTATGTTGTTAATGTTAAACACACTGATAAATATTCCAGAGATACTGGTATTCGCTTTATAAAAGCATATGCCGAAGTTTTAATCCAGATGATTGATAAAAAAGAATTATCTGAAATAGACTATATTTCTGAATCTGATGTTGAATTGTTGGATTCATATAATCAGACTGAGCATCCGTTAGATTATGAAGATATACTGGATGCATTTAACGATAATCTGGCTGAAAATCCTGATAATCCTTTAGTTTCATTTAAAGACAATTCTTACTCTTATGGGGAAGGCGCATTCATCGCTTGTGAAATCTCAAATAGGTTAAGGGAGTTGAATGTAGCTCCAGGAGATAACGTTTCATTTTTAATTAACCGGTCTGAAAATTATCTGTTCAGTATTTTAGCAATTCTTTCTAACGGCAGTGTGTTTGTCCCGCTGGATAGCAATCATCCGGATGAACGTTTAAAATTTATGGTTGATGATGCTTCATCTGAAGTTGTCATTGTCGATGAGGATACTTATGAAAGAGCTAAGGAATTATTTTCAGATAAAACTCTATTGAATGTGTCTGAAATTGATAAATCTGGTAAATTATCAGAACTGCCAGTAAAATATAATGATTTGGCCTGTATTTTATATACTAGTGGTACTACCGGTGTTCCTAAAGGCGTAAAGGTCACCAGGAGATGTATGCTTAACGTATCTGAAGATTACATAGATAAATATGATTTGAAATTTAGTGATGTTTATGGTTTATTCACCTCTATAGGATTTGACGTGAGCAGTTTTGTTATCTGCGCAATAATGTGTGCCGGAGCCCGATTGTCTGTGATTCCTGAAGATATAAGATTAGATATGTCTGCCATGAATGATTATTTCAAAGAACAGGGCGTTACCCATACCTACATTACTACTCAGGTGGGTAAGCTGTTCATGCAGACTGTTGATGATGTCTCACTTGATGTTCTGGTTGTTGCAGGTGAAAAATTAGGTGAATTTGAAAGTCCTTCTGATTATATGCTTGTTGATGCTTACGGTCCTACTGAAGCACTCTTCGTAACTACAATTGATAATTCCGACAAAGTTGACGCTTCCTCAGTGGGGATACTGAATTATAATACTAAAGCGTACATATTGGATAGTCAGATGTGCCGTGTGCCTATAGGGGCAGTTGGAGAGTTGTATTTGGCCGGTAGCCAAATTGCTAAAGGATATTTAAATAATGAAGAGGAAACCTCAAAAGCATTTTTAACCAATCCGTTTGATGATAATGAAGAGTACAATGTTCTTTATCGTACTGGGGATATGGTGAGGATTTTACCTGATGGTTCCATAGCTATTGTCGGCCGTCGTGACAGTCAGGTTAAAATCAGAGGAAATCGTGTTGAATTATCTGAAGTTGAGGATGTAATAAGGGGCATTGATTATATTGAAGATGTCACTGTCCAGACTGTTTCCCATAAGGGTAATGATGAACTGGTTGCATATGTTGTTGTAAATGACAGCATGTATGGAGAGGATAATTTAATTGAATCAGTTCGCAGTTATGTGGGAGATTATAAACCGGATTATATGGTTCCGTCATTTGTAATAAGATTGGATAAGATTCCATTAAATGTTAACGGAAAAGTTGATAGGCGTTCATTGCCTGATGTTGACTTTGAAAGTTTACGCGCTGAATATGTTGCCCCTCGCAGTGAAAATGAAAGACGGATTGTTGAAGCTTTTGAAAAGGTATTCAATCAGGATAACATTGGTGTTTATGATGATTTTGTTCGCCTGGGTGGTGATTCACTAACTGCCATTAAGATATTGTCTTATTTGGATAATTCCGGCATTTCTGCAGCGGATATTTTGAGTTTGCATACTCCTCATGAAATTGCTAAAAACATGTCTGCCCGTTCATTTGATTTGGATTTATATGATTTGGAAAGCGGTTGTCCATTGAATGAGGCTCAATTAAATGTTTATCTTGACATTGTTGCTAATGATAAAGTAGATGCTTATCTTATTCCTTTAATCATGAATATTTCCAGGAAGTATTCCATTTCTGAGATTCAAAATGCTTTGAACACTATTTTAGATGTTCATCCGATTTTGGAAATGTGTGTTGAGGATAATCAGGGCGTTCCTTATCTGATTAAAGGATCTAAACCTGATATTTCTGTTGCAAAAACTGCTGACAATGAATTCCTATTGAAACCTTTTAACTTGTCTGAGAGTTTATCAAGATTTTTAATTGTTGAAAATGAGAATGATTATACTTTATTCGCTGTTTTCCATCATATTGTCTTTGATGCTTTATCTGATAGGGTATTTAAGAGGGATTTACAGTCTATTCTTGATGGAATTTCTGTTGAATTGGATGATTCCTTCCTTAAAATGTCCTCATTCAATAAACTAATTCCGGAATCCGAAGAGTATGGCGAAGCTGAGAATTTCTATGATTCCATGCTGGCCAATTGTGAGGAGTCAGGCGTGCTGCTGGATTCTGTTTTCGCAGACGGTCCGGGATTATATCAGGATGATTTGGAGATGGATTTCAGTCTGATTAAACCTTTCCTGGATAAAAACAGCATAAGTGAAAATGTACTGTTTACAAGTGCTTTTGCTTATACGTTATCCCGTTTCGTTGGCAGTGATAAAGTATTATTCAATATTATAGAGAACGGACGTGACAGATTTAATAATTTCAACTCCATTGGTATGTTTGTAAATACATTGCCGTTGGCAGTTGACTGTAAAAATAGTGATATTTCATCATTCGTGAATTATATGTCCGATTTGGTTTATGATGTGATGAAATATAATTATTATCCGTTCAGATTGCTTGCAAATGAATATAATATTGATTCAAGCATCTTATTCCAATTCATGCCGGATTGGATTGATGAAAGCGGGGAATTAAGCGAATATACTCGTGAATATGATTTCATAAGCGATGCAAATGATTTAATATCCGATTTTAATTTTGACGTTGTTCAAAAAGGTAAAAATTATAATTTGAGTATTGCATATTCAGATAAATACGATAATGACTTTATTGTAAGATTTGCTGAATCTTACAAGTTAATTTTACATGAAATGATTAGTGCCGCAAGATTGGATGAAATCAATTATATCACTAAAGGGGATGTTGAGCTTTTAGACGGATATAATCAAACTGAATACAGTTTTGAATATGGTGATGTTTTAGAAGCATTCTGTGAAAATCTGGCTGATTGTGAAAATAATCTTCTTGTAGGTTATGAGGATAAAAGCCATACTTATGGTGAAGGAGCATTCATAGCTAATGAAATAGCTTCTAAACTGTTGGATTTAGATGTTAAAAACCAGGATAATGTGGCTTTATTTGTTGAACGTTCAGAATGGTTCCTGCTGGCAAGTATGGGTGTTTTATTAATTAATGGCGTTTACGTTCCGATTGACGTAAATTATCCGGATGAACGTATACGTTTCATGCTGGAGGATACCGGTGCAAACGTGATTGTAGTCAGTGATGAGACAGAAAAAACAATTGCCGATATCTGTAGGGACAATAATCTTGATATTGAAATTTTAAACGTATCAAGAATCCTTGACAGTGAGATTGCCAGCTTAAATCACATTGATGTGGCCGAGTTCAATGCTTCAGACATTGCATGTATCCTTTATACCAGCGGTACCACAGGCCTTCCTAAAGCTGTGCCAATAACCAGAAAAGCCGTGAATAACTTTGTTTCATGGTATGTAAAGGAAACCAAGTTCACATCTGAAGATATTTATGGTATGCACTGTTCATATGTATTTGATATTCACACTGCCGCGTTATACGCTCCAATTATTACTGGCGGTTCATTGTTCGTTGTTCCTGAGGACATCAGATTAGATCTAAAAGCATTGAATGAATATTATGTTGAACATGGATGTACTCACACTTACATTACCAGTCAGGTAGGTAAGCTATTTGCTGAAAGCGGTATGGAAACCACTATCAAGCTTTTATGTTTCGGGGGTATGAAGCTTGGTGAGTTGAACGCTCCTGATTCCATAGGTCCGTTTGAAACTTATGGACCTTCAGAAAACTTGGCTGTTTCCACAAGTATTTTTGCAAACAAACGTATTCAGTCTTCCAGTGTAGGTCATTTCATCAGCAATGTAAAAGGTTACGTGTTGGACAATGAGCATCGCCGTATACCAATAGGTGCTGTTGGGGAGTTATATCTCTCCGGTGCTCAATTGACTCCAGGATATTTAAACCGTCCGGAAGAAAATGCCAAATCATTCTTTAAGAATACTTTTGATGATGTGGAAGGTTATAATCAGTTGTATGCTACCGGGGATTTAGTCAGATTCCTGCCTGATGGCAGTCTGAGTTTTATCGGGCGTCGTGACAGTCAGGTTAAAATCAGAGGAAACCGTGTGGAACTCTGGGAAGTTGAGGACGTAATAAGAAATATCGATTATATAAAGGATGTTACTGTCCAGACAGTTGCTCATAATGACAATAATGAGCTTGTGGCTTATGTGGTTGTTAATGAGGAGGAATATGGCGGAGATAATCTGATTGAATCAGTTCGCGGATATGTTGGGGATTATAAACCTGATTATATGGTTCCGTCATTTGTAATAAAATTGGATGAAATTCCTTTAAATGTCAACGGTAAAGTTGATAGGCGTGCATTGCCTGAAATTGACTTTGAAAGTTTGCGCGCTGAATATGTAGCTCCCCGCAGTGAAAATGAAAGAATGATTGTGGAGGCTTTTGAAAAGGTATTCAATCAGGACAATATCAGTATATATGATGATTTTATTCATCTTGGTGGCGATTCACTAACTGCAATTAAACTGCTGTCTCATTTGGACAATCCAGGCATTACTGCCGCAAATATTTTGAGTCTGCACACTCCTTATGCAATTGCTAAAAATATAGGAGTCAATTCATTTGATTTGGATTTATATGATTTGGAAAGCGGTTGTCCATTGAATGAAGCTCAGCTGAACGTTTATCTTGATATAATTGCTAATGATAAAGTTGATGCATATCTTATTCCTTTAATTATGGATATTTCTAAGGAGTATTCCATTGTTGAGATTCAGGATGCCTTAGATGGTATTTTGAAAGTTCATCCGATTTTGGTAATGTGTGTCGATGATGAAAATGAAGTCCCTTATTTGGTTAGAGGATCTGAACCCGATATTTCAGTTAAAAAAGATGTTGGAGATGAAGTTATCGATACATTTTTATCAAAACCTTTCGATTTATCTGATAGTCTGTCAAGGTTTTTAATTGCTGAAAATGAGGATAATTATACTTTATTTGCCAGTTTCCATCATATTATCTTTGATGCATTGTCTGATGCTGTATTTAAAAAAGATTTGCAGTCTATTCTTGATGGCAAAGAGGTTGAATTGGATGATTCATTCATGAAAGTGTCTGCATTTGACAAAGTTATTCAGGAATCTGCCGATTATGCTGAAGCTAAGAATTTCTATGACTCAATATTGGTCGATTCTGATGAGGTTGGCGTGTTGTTGGATTCCGTTTTGGCGGATGGTCCTGGAGTATGTCACAGTGAATTGGAAATGGATTTCAATTCTTTCACAACATTTTTGGATAAAAATGGAATTAGTGAAAATGTATTGTTCACCAGTGTTTTTGCTTATACTCTGTCCCGTTTTGTTGGCAGTGATAAAGTCCTGTTTAACATTGCAGAGAACGGACGTGACAGATTTAACAATTATGACTCTATCGGTATGTATGTCAACACTTTGCCGATGCTTGCAGACTGTAAAAATCAGGAAATTTCTGTTTTCATGGATTACATGTCTGATTTGGTTTATAAGGTGATGAGCTATAATTATTATCCGTTCAGATTGCTTTCCAATGAGTATGATATTGATTCAAGGATTTTCTTCCAGTTCATGCCGGAGTGGATAAATATTGAAGATGACGAACTTGCAGAGCAGGGATTTAGTTATGCTGATTTCATGGAAGGCCAGAAAGATTTCATATCCGATTTCAGTGTGGAAGTTGTTCAAGACGGGGAAAGTTATGCTTTAAATGTTGCTTATTCAGATAAATATTCAACAGATATTGTAAAACGATTCATTGAAGCATATAAATTAATTTTATCCCAATTCATTGATGTGGATAGATTATCTGACATTAATTTTATTTCTGATAGTGATTTGCAAATTTTGGAGTCTTATAATGAAACTGAGCATCCTTTGGATTATGAAGATATTTTGGATGCATTCAATTATAATTTAGGTAATTATAGGGACAATCCTCTTGTTTCATGCAACGGCAGGGTTTACAGTTATGGCGAAGGAGCATTTATTGCCGATAAGATTGCCGGAAAATTAAAAGAATTTGATGTTGAATCTCAGGATAAGGTCGCTTTCCTCGTGGAAAGGTCTGAGCTGTACATGTTCAGTGTTTTGGGTATCTTATCTGCGGGTGCCGTTTATGTTCCTCTTGATGACATGCTTCCTGATGAGCGATTGGAATTCATCCTGAAGGATACTGATGTTAAAACGGTTATTGTTGATGACAGTACCTGTGAACGTGCCGGTAAGCTAACTGATAATGTTGAAATTTTAAATGTTTCTGACATTCTTAAGGATGATATTGAAACAATGGACGAACTGACTGCTGAGTATGGTGATTTGGCATGTATACTGTACACCAGTGGTACTACAGGTCTTCCTAAGGGTGTTGAAGTTACAAGGAAGTCTATCCTAAACCTTTCTGATGATTATTTAAAAGATACAGGTTTTGATGAAAGTGATGTTTATGCTCTCTTTGCCGGTATCGGATTTGATGCAGCTTCTCAGGCAATATGTCAAACTTTTTATGCAGGTGCCTGCTTGTCAGTAGTTCCTGAAGACATTAAATTAAACATGTGGGAACTAAACAGATATTTCATCAATGAATCCGTAAGCCATACAATGATTACCACTCAGGTTGCAAAGCTGTTCATGCAGAATGTTGATTCCACATCACTGGATGTTTTAACCGTGGGCGGTGAAAAATTGGGTGAATTCGAGAGTCCTGAAGGTTATACACTAATAGATGCTTACGGACCTACTGAAACATTCGCATACATTTCCTCAATAAGAAATTCAGATAAGATTATTCCATCTTCAATCGGTAAATGGAATTTCAACACCAAAATATATGTACTGGACCCTGAGCTTAGAAAAGTTCCTGTTGGTGCTGTGGGAGAATTATATATTGCAGGTTATCAGGTTGCCGGTGGCTATTTGAACAATGATGAAGAAAACAGTAAAAGTTTCTTTAATAATCCGTTTGAAGATGATGATTACTATTCCAGATTGTACCGCACTGGAGATATGGTAAGATTACTGCCTGACGGTTCCTTAGAGATTTTAGGCCGTGGTGATAGTCAGGTTAAAATCAGGGGAAATCGTGTAGAATTATTTGAAATCGAAGCAGTAATTCGTGAAATTGATTTAATTGATGATGTAACCGTACAAACAGTTAAAAACGGTACCAACAATGAGCTTGTTGCTTATGTTGTGGCTTCCGATGAGTTGGATGATAATGCTATTTCAGGTATTGTTCAGGATTATGTAGGCAAATATAAACCTGATTATATGGTTCCTTCATTTGTTGTTAGCTTAGAAAGCATTCCTTTAACAGTCAATTACAAAGTTGATAAGGATGCTTTACCTGAAGTTAATCTGGATACTTTACGTGCCGAATATGTTGCTCCAAGTTCAGAAAATGAAAAATTAATTGTTGATGCTTTTGAAACACTGTTCAATCAGAAAATAGGTATTTATGATGATTTTGTTCGCCTTGGCGGTGATTCATTAACAGCCATTAAGTTACTGTCTTATTTGGACAACCCGGGCATTACTGCTGCAAATATCTTGAGTTTACGTACTCCTTATGCTATTGCTAAAAGCATTGGAGTCAATTCATTTGATTTGGATTTATACGATTTGGAAAGCGGTTGTCCATTGAATGAAGCTCAATTGAACGTTTATTTAGATGTCATAACTAATGATAAATCAGGAGCATATATTATTCCTTTAATTATGGATATTTCCAAGGAATATGATATTGAAAAGATTTTAAACACTCTGGATAAGATTTTAAAGGCACATCCAATTATCGGAATGTGTGTAAGTAATGAGAATGAAGTTCCTTATTTGGTTAAAGGATCCAAACCTAGTATTTCTGTTGAGGAACACTTTGAAGAGGAATTTATAACAAAACCGTTTGATTTGCATGACAGTTTATCCAGATTCCTTATTGTTGAAGATGATGCTAAATACAGATTGTTTGCTGTTTTCCACCATATAATATTTGATGCTTTATCAGGTGATGTATTTAAGAAAGATTTGCAGGCTATTCTTGACGGTAATACTATTGAAACTGAAGATTCCTTCTTGACAGTCTCTGCATTCAGTCAAAATATTCAAAACAGCAGTGATTTTGTTGATGCAGGTAATTTCTATGATGCAATGCTCGTTGACAGTGACGAATGCGGAACATTATTGGATTGCATGTTGTCTGATGGTTCCGGCGAGTTAAACAGGAATTTGGAATTTGATTTTGATATATTCAAATCTTTCCTGAATAAACATGGAATAAGTGAAAATGTTTTATTCACCGGGGTATTTGCATATACTCTATCCCGCTTTGTCGGAAGCGACAAGGTTTTATTCAACATTACCGAGAACGGACGTGACAGATTCAATAATTACTCATCCATAGGAATGTTTGTAAACACTTTGCCGATGCTGGTTGATTGCAAAACCTGTGATATCGGTTCCTTTATTGATTATATGTCCGATATTGTCTATAAAGTAATGGAATATAATTATTATCCATTCAGACTGCTTTCCAAAAAATATGATGTTGATTCAGAGATTATTTTCCAGTTCATGCCTGAATGGATCGGTAGTGAAGATGAAGGCAGTTTTTCCGAAATAGATTTGGATTATGATAATCTCAGTGGGCAAATGGCTGATTTAATTAATGATTTGACCGTGGAAGTTATTCAAAACGGTAATGACTATCAGTTATTCGCCATATATTCTGATAAATACTCTAATGAGTTCATTGAAAGATTTATGGATTCCTATAATGAAATATTGTCTCAAATAATTTCAGCGGATGACTTATCTGAAATTGATTATGTTTCCAAGGGGGATCTGGAACTTTTAGATTCAATTAACAGCACCGAATCTTCACTTGCCTATGATGATATTCTGGATGCATTTAACAGCCATCTTGCAGAGGCACCTGATAATAAACTTGTATTTTATAACGATAATTCTTATTCATATGGTCAAGGGGCATTTGTTGCAGATAAAATCGCTCAATGCCTTAAGGATTTGGATGTAAAAGGACAGGATAATGTTGCTTTCCTTGTTGAAAGATCCGAGCTATACATGCTTTGTGTTTTAGGAATATTGTCTATTGGTGCAGTATATGTTCCTTTGGATGATGCACTTCCTGACGAGCGTATTAAATTTATATTGGGCGATGCATCCTCTAAAGCCGTTATTGTCAGTGATGAAACTTATAAGAGAGCTCTTAATTTAGCAGATGACATTAAAATTTTAAACATTTCAGATATCCTTAAAGAGGATGTGGGAACTTTATCTGAGTTATCTGTAGAGTATGGTGATTTGGCATGTATATTGTATACCAGCGGGTCTACCGGAGTTCCTAAAGGTGTTAAAGTAACCAGGCAGGCCATTTTAAATACTTCAAGTGTAAATGTTAAAAAATATGGAATTGGAAGCGATGATGTCTATGGTATGTTTACCTCAATCGGTTTTGATATTGCATCATTAGGTTTATGCACAACCGTCTGTGCGGGAGCATCCTTGACCGTAATTCCTGAAGATATCAAATTTGACATTTTAAAGTTAAATGAGTATATTTTCGATAATAAAATTACCTTTTCAGCAATTACGGCTCCTGTCGTTAAGCTGTTTATGCAGAATGCAGACAGTACTTTCCTAAAAGGTTTATCTACCGGTGGGGAGAAACTAGGTGAGATTACCAATCCTCTCTGTCAGCTGATGGATGAATTTGGTCCAACTGAAACCTTCGGTTTCATATCATATATTGATTATCGCGACAAAATAGATTCATCATCTGTAGGTTTTATCAGTGAAAACACTAAGATTTACATTTTGGATTCTGAATTGAGACGTGTGCCTTATGGTGCTGTCGGTGAATTGTATATTGCAGGCC
>JAILDN010000109.1 GCA_024689425.1 Methanobrevibacter sp. | reverse complement strand
GCTATTGGTAATCCGTATGATGCTAAAGTATTTTTTACTGAATTAAATGTATTAGAGTCAATTTGTTTTATTTTATAAGAAATATATGCTGCAGCAACAATTCCTAACGAAACACACTCCCCATGCAAATATTCGAAACCTTTACACTTCTCAATAGCATGTCCAAATGTATGTCCGAAATTCAATATTTTACGAACATTCTTTTCATATGGATCGTCTTCTACAATAATCTTCTTGAGTCTACAACACATATAAACTACATTTGATAAAGTCTCTAAATCGTGAGATTTTATTTTTGCAATGTTTTGATTCAAATACTGATAAAAATCATCAGCCATAATTAATCCATATTTAATTACTTCACCCATACCAGCATTAAATTCTCTTTCAGGCAAAGTTTTTAGAGTATTAAGATTAATATAAACAAGTTTTGGCATCTTAAAAGCACCAATAATATTTTTGTGGTCCTTATAATCGATTCCAGTTTTTCCGCCAATACTTGAATCAACTTGTGACAATAAAGTAGTCGGAACTTGAATATAATCAATTCCACGCATATATGTAGCCGCAACAAATCCAGTAATGTCTCCAACTACTCCTCCGCCTAAGGCAATAAGAATATCTTTTCTATCAAACTTCTTCTTAACAAGTACATCATAAATCTTATTAACGGTTTCGTGGCGCTTTGATAATTCGCCAGCTGGGAATTGGACAACATAACAATGCTTACAAACCATATCAACTAAACTCTTTACTTCGTTTGCATAAATAGATGCAACATTAGAGTCAGTCACAATACAGATTCGTTTATTTTCAATATTAAATTTCATCAACTCACTTTTTAGCAATTTAAAACTATCGCTAAAAATTATGTCGTAAGCATGTTCCCCTTCATTATTAATCTTAATAACGTTATCCATAATAATCTCCCATAAAATAAACCCCCTGAAGAATCAGGAGGTCAATAATAGTTTAATATGATGCGCCAGTATTTGCGCTAGCATCAATATTAATGCCGTTAACTATATCCATAATGTCTCCAGAAATCTCAATTCTTGAAGGTGTTATAAGATAAATATAGCCGCTCACTCTTTGAAGATTTCCCGAAATGGCATAGCATCCACCTGAAACCGAGTCAACAATTCTTTGAGCTAAATCAAGTTTTAAACCTTCTAGATTAAGAACAACAGCTTTGCCATTCAATAAGTTATCAATAATGTCTGTTGTGAATTCATAACTGGATGGTTTGATAACTGTAACTTCAAATGCTTTTCTGGCAGAACTCATAGGTACTACCTTTTTAGATGATTTTGATGAACGAGATGGTTTTGTGTATACTTCATCATCTTCAAAATCATCATATTTGTGTTTTTTTGACTTTGAAGTTTTCTTAGGTTCCTCAACATCATCATAAAAATCATCATTGTAATAATCATCGTCAAATTCATCATAGTTTATTGTAAAAAGATTTTTAACTTTTTCAAATGCGCCCATTTTCTTATCTCCTATACGTTATAGTTTCTCTCTCCAAAAATTTTTGTTCCTACTCTTATCATTGTAGAACCTTCTTCAATTGCGACATTATAATCGCCGGACATGCCCATTGAGAGCTCATCCATAGATACATTATCAATGTTTTTAGAGGCTATGTCAACTGATAATTCACGTAGTCCTTTAAAGTATTTTCTATTTTCTTCTGGTTCTAAAGTATACGGTGCTATAGTCATTAAACCACATACTTTAACATGTTCTAGAGTAGATATTTCTCTAATCAAACTTTCAGTTTCATCTGGTTTGATCCCAAATTTGCTCTCTTCTCCTGCCATGTTTACTTCAATCAAGACCATAGCTATCATATCTTTTTTGGCATATTCTTTTTCGATTTGATTTGCTAGTCTTAAGGAATCAACAGAATGAATCATCTTAGCTTTGCCAACTAAATACTTAACTTTGTTTCTTTGTAAGTGACCAATCATATGCCAGTTGATATCCTTTGGAAGAAGGTCGTATTTTTGGTCCAATTCTTGAACTTTGTTTTCGCCATAGTCAACACAACCACTTTCCAACGCCTTTTCCACATCAGTGTAAGGTTTAGTTTTACTAACAGCAATCAAAGTTACTTCACTAGGGTCTCTATTAACCTTTGAACATGTTTCATTTATTTCGTTGTAAATTTCTTTAATATTATCTACTATCATTATTAAATCCCTTATTGAGATACTATTTCGTTTTCTTTTACACTGTCTGAATCCAAAACGATTCGATCATAAATTGAAATACTGAAAACATCTCCAGCTTGAATAATGTAATACTCGTCTGTAGAATTCAATATTTTTACTCGTACAAATTTTGTATACCCATTATTTATATTATAAACACCATTAAATGATTTTGTTTTTCCAATAGTATATGTTTCATTTGAATCTGGCATTACTAAAACATCGCCTTCGTCGAAGGATGACATTGAAACATAATAGTATTTTGAATCCGAGTAAGCAATTGGTGGATATACTATTTTATTTTTGCCATTAGATTTTTTAACATTAAATGCAATCTCGTCTGAATTTCCACCCATTGTCCCATATTCCTTCGGAACAACATAAACACTCTTTTTAACTAACGAGGATTTTGGAATTTTTAATCCATCCTCCACATCA
>JAILDN010000076.1 GCA_024689425.1 Methanobrevibacter sp. | reverse complement strand
ATTTAAATTTTTAGTCATACCTAAATATTTTCATAAAGTAATAAAAAACTTATTTTATATAATAAACACTAAAAAATAGGAACATTTCATGTATAATAATTTGAGACAATCAAATACTATTGCTATTTCTTAGGGATTTTTATTAAATCTCTCTTTTTTCAATTTTTTGTCGTCTCTTTTTAAATTAGTTTCATTAAAAAAATTCATCCAATTTTTTCAAAGTAATTTTCATTAAAGTATTTTTCTATTTTCCATCAATTAAATGCTAGTTATTGTTTAAATACATCTGATACTTAATCAAAAATTGATTATTTTAACATTTGGTCCAATAGTGCATATTAATATATTCTACTATGTATATCATTAACAAATTTGATAGATAATTATATAAAAAATTTAATTCAAAACTATTTTTATGATAACATTTATAACTGGTAACGAACATAAAGTTATAGAAGCAGAGAATATTTTCAAAGATTATGACATTGAACTTGAGCATATTGACTTAGGTTACTCAGAACCTCAAGGCACTCTTGAGGAAGTAGCCATGTCGGGTGCAAAATATGCCAGTCATAAGCTTAATAGACCTGTGATTGTTGAAGATGCTGGTTTATTCATTAAGGCTTTAAATGGATTTCCTGGAACTTATTCACATTATGTACAAGACACCCTTGGAAATCAGAATATTTTAAAGTTATTGGATGGCGTCTCTGACCGTTATGCCGAATTCAGGTCAGTTATTGGGTACTGCACCCCCAATTCTGAGCCCAAGACTTTTTTAGGCAAGGTCAAAGGAGAAATTTCAGTTGAAGAAAAAGGCGATTTAGGATTTGCTTTTGATCCTATATTTTATGTTCCTAGTGAGCGTAAGACTTTCGGTGAATTAACAACTGAAGAGAAAAATCAGTTTTCACATAGAAAAAATTCATTAAAGAAATTTATCGAGTGGTATACTACTCAAGATTAATATATATTTATTAGGTGTTATTTATGGCAAGACCAGAATGGGTAACTTATAGTAACGAAGAAATTGAAGAAATGATTTTAAAATTTAACAAAGAAGGTAAAAGTACTTCCGAAATTGGTATTATCTTAAGAGATCAATACGGAATTCCTAAAGTGAAAGATGTAACCGGTGAAAGAATCACTGAAATCTTAAAAAGAAACAATCAAGCTGGCGAATACCCAGAAGATTTAATGAACTTAATTAAAAGAGCAGTTAACATTAGAGACCACTTAGAAGAAAATCCTAAAGATTTACACTCTAAAAGAGGTTTAACTATCATCGAATCAAGAATCAGAAAATTAGCTTCCTACTATGTAAGCGAAGGCGAATTACCAGAAGGTTGGAGATATAATCCACAACAAGCAGCACTCCTTGTTAAATAGAGCGACTGAAGCTAGTAATATGCTCAAAGAGCATATTGAAAAGGATGAAATTATTCGTATAATTTCACACAATGATGCTGACGGAATTTCCGCAGCAGCTGTAATAGCGAATGCTTTAAAAGAGGAAGGAGCTCAATTTCACACTACTATAGTGCCACGTCTTAAGGAAGATGTTATAAATCAGCTTCGTCATGAGAAGCATGATTTATTTATCTTTTCAGACATGGGAAGTTCCTTTGTAAAGGAATTAAATACTTTTAAAAGTGATGTTATTATAGCAGACCACCATCAGGTGGATGATACAGAATCAGAAAGTAATTTAGTTCATGTAAATCCACATTTATTTGAAATTGATGGTAGTAAAGATTTATCAGGAGCGGGTTCAGCTTATTTATGTGTTCGTGATCTTGATAAAAAACATTTAGCTTATTTTGCACTTATTGGTGCTTTTGGAGATATGCAAGGCCAAGATGGATTTAAGGGTGTTAACAAACTAATTTTAGATGATGCTAAAAATACTAATTTGGAAGTCAATGAAGACCTTAAGATTGTATCAAAAGCATCAGAACCATTAAACAAATCCCTTGCTTATACATTCACACCACCTTTGCCTGGTATCAGTGGAGATGTAGAAGGTGCAACAGCATTTCTAGAAAAGATAGGATTGTCCTATGGAATCAAATTTACTGATTTGGCCGATGAAGAAAAAGATGTCCTGACTGCAGAATTAATTAAAATCAATCCGGATATATATGGGGACTGTTACTTAATTCCAAAAGAAATTCCAATGCTTAGGGACTTGGAAGAATATGCTTATATCCTTGATGCATGTGGAAAAAATAAAAAGTTCGGCTTAGGTTTAAGCATAGCTATTGGTGAAAGGGATAAGGCATTATCAACAGCCACAGAATTACAACGCAGATACAGAAATCAAATTGTAAAGGGCCTTGAATGGATAAAAAGAGAAGGTGCTGTTCAATTGAATGCATCACAATATCTATATAGTGAAGATAAACTTTTAAAGACTGTAATGGGCACAATTGCAAGTATAGGATTGTCTGTTAAATTACTAGATAATTCAAAACCTGTCGTCGGATTGTCAAGACTTCACAATGACATTAAGATATCAGGTAGAACAACAAGGGAAATGGTTGCTCAGGGTGTAGATTTGGGAAAGGCTTTACGCGATAGTTCAAACAATTTCGGTGGAACCGGTGGAGGACATGATATTGCGGCAGGAGCCATGATTCCTTTTGAAAGTAAAGACAATTTCCTTCATTTATTTGATGAAATGATTGAATATCAATTAAGTAATGATTAATATGTATTTAACAAAAAAAGAAGAGCAAATGCGTGATGGGGACTTTGGAGAAACCATCCGTAAAAGTATGGATATTTTGGTTGCTTTAGGTGATATTTATGGAGCTTCAAAATTGGTGGATATTACCTCAGCACAGGTATCTGGAGTTTCTTATAAGACTATAGGTCAAGCAGGTTTGGAATATCTTGAAGACTTGGCCAGTGAAGAATTTGAATATTCAGGTATTAATGCTTCTTTAAACCCGCCAGGAACTGATTTAGATAACTGGGAAGAATTAGGTTTTCCTCGTGAGTTTTCAATTAAGCAGAATCAGATTGTTGACGCTTATGGAAAATTGGGAATTTCTAAAACCTGTACATGCACACCATATTTGGTCGGTAATGTTCCAAGATTTAGAGATCATGTTTCCTGGTCCGAATCATCTGCTGTAGCTTATGTCAATTCTGTAATAGGTGCTCGTACTAATCGTGAAGGAGGTCCGGCAGCTCTTGCAGCAGCTATTGTTGGTAAAACTCCGCTCTATGGATTCCACTTGGACCATAATCGTAGAGCAAATTTGATTGTTAGTTTAAGCTGCGAATTGTCCGGCGCCGATTGGGGTGCTTTAGGATATATTGTAGGTAAGACTGTTGGTGGAGGAGTTCCTTATTTTAAAGTTAAAAATACTCCAAACAACAACGATTTAAAAACTTTGGGAGCAGCTCTTGCATCATCCGGATCTGTTGCATTATACCATATGGAAAATGTTACTCCAGAATGGGAAAATGCTTCAAAAGAGGAAGTGGAAGACTATATTTTTGTTTCTGATAAAGATATTTTAGAAACTCGTCAAAATTTAACCACTACAGATAGGAATCCTGATTTAATATGTTTGGGTTGTCCGCATGCTTCTCTAGAGGAGATTAAAAATGTGGCCATGATTGTTGAAGGAAAAACCATTAAAAATAAATTATGGATTTGTACATCCGTTTCTGTTAAGGCAACTGCAGATAGAATGGGTTACACTAAAATAATTGAAAATGCAGGAGGCAATGTTGTTTGTGACACCTGTATGGTAGTTGCTCCTATCGAAGATATGGGCTTTGAAGTAATTGGTGTTAACTCAGCAAAAGCCGCTAATTATGTTCCTTCAATGTGTGGACTTGATGTTGTTTATGATGATGTAGAAAATCTCATTCAATTTGAATGATTTTTTATATTTTTTATAAAAAATTTTGATTCTACAATAGATTTTTTTCCATTCTACTAATAAAATTTTAATTTTTTTAAAATTTAATTTAAGGATTATTTTTTTCTTATTTTTAAAATATTAATATT
>JAILDN010000069.1 GCA_024689425.1 Methanobrevibacter sp. | reverse complement strand
AAGTTTTTTAAAAAAATAAACAAAATAAGCAACAATAGTATTTTTTAAAAAATTTGTTTAGATTTGAGATGTAAAAAAGTAAAAATAATGAACAATAATATGAAATAATAAAAATAATTTATAATAGACTATAATTATAACCTATTTTTTGCAACATTTCTTACATACTCACTTTCATCATTAATGGATACATCCTTTAAAACTTTCCTACTAACAATCTTTTTAACACAAGCTTCCCTAACTCTCCAAGAATCATCAGTTCTTAAGATATTAGTCAAGACTTTCTGACTCTTGATTTTAGAAACTGCACGGACAGAAATGTCTTCATGGACATTCTGTTCATAGATTTTTATCAATATTTCCTCATCATTAATCTTATTTAAAGCCTTAAGACTAAATTCCAGATCTTTATTGGCCAAAATAATTTCAACCAAAACTTTTAAATTATCGATATTGTCTAAAGTGTCTTTTCTAACAATTTCCAATTTTGCTTCATGCAGAATTTTAACGTAAGCGGATTCGTCATCAATATTTTTCATTGCTTCAACTGCAATATCCTCATGAGTGGTATTGATAGCTATATTAACAAAATCCTCCTGACTTGATAAGTTAGGATTTGATACTGCACGAGACCTGACAAACGGATCATCATCATTTAAAGCAATATCAACCAAAACACTTGAATTTGATATTTTATTAACTGCTGTTTGTCGAACAAATCTATCAGAGTCCGATTTAGCAACTTTAATCAAAGTATCCTCATCATTGATTTTCTTTACAGCTTCACTTCTAACAATATTGTCACTGTCATTAATAGCTATCTCATTTAATAAATCCTCATCATCGATAGTTTTAACCAAATCAAGCCTAACATCAGATTTAGATGAATTCAAAGCAATATCCTTTAATAAATCGGCATTATTGATTTTAGAAAAAATTAAATTTCTTATTTTGGCATTTTCCTCTTCTTTTGCTATTTCAACCAACTTTTCTTCATCAGATATCTTATTAATGGCTGCTATTTTTACATCACTATCAGAGTCTGTCAAGGCTATTTTTTGAAGGGTTTCATCATTTGTAATGGAATCCTTTAAAACTGCATTTTTACGAATGTCTTTATCTTTTGCTTTAAAAATTAAATCAGTCAAGATTTCTTCATCATTTATTTTTTCAAGTGCTTCCTTTCGGTATTTTTTGTCCTTTGCTCCAATGGCAATGTCTTTAAGAGTATTTTCATCTTCAATCTTTTCAAAAATCTTAGTTACTTCTTCGGATTTTTTCCTATTCATTACAATTTCCGCAATAGACTTATTGTTTTCACCCAATCTTTCATAAGCAAAGCTTCTGACATCATAAAAATTAGAATTTAAGGCAGCATCCCATAGTAAATCTTCATATTCGAGCTTATTTGCAGCAATCAATCTTATAGCCCTATCAGTAACATTTTTCGCTAAATCCAAAGCAACATGCTGATTAGTGATACTATTTGCTGCAACTGCACGTTCGTTTCTATTTTTACTATTCATTGCAATATCTTTTAACATCAATTCCTCTTCCGGAATTTCGACATCTGGAATTTCTTTAATTTTCTTTTCCTTTTTATCCTCTTTTTTATCACTTTTGTCTTTTTTAAATCTATCAAAAAATCCCATTTTAAAGCACCTATCAATAATTTACCTCTTCATACATTTTCATTAGAAAATCTGCCAGTGAAACAATATCTTGCCTATTATGTTCTATAATCGGAACCATAGGCCCAATATTTTTTTCAGCCAAATAAGTATTATAATAGCCAGGAATATACTGGCCAGGAACATCATCCTTTCTTTCAATGCCAAATTTATATTTCTCAATCGTTTGAAGTTGACAATTTGGCAGGTCATTTGCCCACAGATATTTTGCATAATACATCAAATCAATATGGGCTAAATTAAAATTTGTATTTACTCTATGATAATTCAATCTATTTTTAATAAATGGAACATCAAATGTTTTTCCATTGAATGTGACATGTACAGATTCTTGATCCAAATGTGAAAAATAAGCTCTTAGGACTGCCAATTCCTCATCCAAATCTCTCAAGAAGTATTGTGAGGAAATAATCTTATTTCCTTTGATTTCAGCAACACCAATTAATATTAACGGCACGTTTGAAAGCCCTAAAGTCTCAATATCCATAAATTTAAAATTTTCGGCATCTGGAAGACTTACACATTTAATCAAATTATTCTTACACTCTTTCCCATATTTATTTTTATTTAACAAGTCCAAAACTTCTAAAAAGGACATTTCATTAATTTTATTCAGGAATATTTTGGCATTTTCCCTGTGGGAATCATGATTCAAAAGTGATTCGATTGTATCAAAACCTTGTTTTTTTAGATTTTGTTCTGTTTTAATGCCAATTTTAGGAAGCAATTTCAGATTTTGATTCATTTGACTTTTAAAATTATTTTCAGCCAATTTAAAGTCGATTTTCTCTTTTTGAACAATCTGTAAAGTGTCTCCATAATCAGTGGAAATTACTTTGCTGCCATTTATATCAGTTAATTTTTTACCATCATATTCTTCTAATAATTTTTGTTTTAAATCATTGAAATAAGCTGGTGAAACCTCTTTATATTCTTCAAAGGAAAAAGTTTCAGAACTAGGTGAGTTTTTTAAAATTGATTGAAACAAGTAATTTTCATGTTCTTGGTTTTGCATTAATTTATGATTTATTGTTAGTTAAATATAAAAATTGTTAATAAAACAAACTTGAATTTTTATAAATTTTAAATAAGTATATATAATAAAAGAATTATATAATGTAATATGGCTACAATTAGTAGCCAAGAGATGTATATTAAAACAGCCAAACTTTAAAATTCATTTCTCTAAAATGCTTGTCAAACAAGTAATTAGGTAGACAATACTCATTGTCTACCTAAATATTTAAAAAAAC
>JAILDN010000028.1 GCA_024689425.1 Methanobrevibacter sp. | reverse complement strand
AAAAAGTAGCCATTATATATAAATCTTTATATATTATAAATAATAAATTACATAATAAAGATTTAAGTGGAGGACATATTTAATGGCAGATTCTATTATATTATTGGAAGAAAGAAAAGAAGTCACAACTTTCCTTTTGGACGAAGGTACAATCACTGCAACCACCGTAACAACCCCTACTGGTGAAACTCCAGGTTATGAATATGCAGGAGACAAAATAAAAGTTGATGACGCCGTAACATTATCAGCTAATTCAGATATTGGAAAACCAACAGTTAAAAAATACACTGCAGCAGAAGGTGAAATCATCTTGGGCATTGCAGTTAACGATCCAATAACAATGACCGGAGGAAAAAGAAAAACAGCAATCTTAGTATTAGGCCACTTGTTCAGATTAAAATTAGCTAGCGGATTATCAAACATTAACGTTAAAGATAGAATTGCTTTAACAAGCACTGGAGCCATAAAATCTGATGACGGAGAATATATTGCAATGCACCCGGTAGCTAGCTCAGACGATTACAACTACATTGAAGTATTCAGACCATATGACATAGGTGATGCTTAAATGATAACCAAAGGAAATGATACTAAAGTGCAAAATGAAGTAATAGCTCAAACTATTACTGATGAATCAGCTAAAAGATTAAGGCTAGCCAGACTCTTTCCAAAACAGGAAATTAAAGAGAATTCCGATTATTATACTTACTTTAGACAAAACATCAATTTGGATGAGGCTATAAAACGTGGCCTTCTCGGTGAAGCAAAAGATTTGGCACCTGGAGCCTCTTTACAAGAACTCAATATCAGAAAACCTGTAACCGACACAATCAGCATTGATACTGTCGGAGGAGTTTTAAACGTTAATAAGGATGTCTTTGACAGTGACAGAATCTCTTTTGAAGACTTATTAGCAGATGTGGCAACACTTATTGCAAATAAAATCGAATATAATATCTACGATACAATTGTAAGCTCAGCAAAGGTTCCAAAATACAATACAACTCAAACTGAAGATACAATGGAAGCTTTCGGACAGTTTGTTATCAAGGCACAGGAAGCATTCAAAGGAAGTTCCGGTGCAGGTGCAGATTTAACAGTAATGGTTGAATCCTACAGGACATTAAGCTACATCAAACAGTTAGCTTACATCTCCAACAAGTCAGTACAGCCTATAGAAGAGATTCAGGCATACTATGGTGTTGACAACATTGACTTTTTAGGAACTACCCATGCAGACGGCGGATCAATGCTTGGTGAAAAGGATTATATTGCATTCGATATCAGAAATGCACCATTGACTGTATTGTATTCCAAATCTTCAGGAACAACTGTTGCACCGATTACAAGTGATGAAAACATCGCTGACTTTTATCCAATCATTGAAATCATGAGGAAGGACATTTACGATGAGCTGCCTCAGTATACCAAATTATTCATACAATCCAAGGTTGGTGTTTTATTAAACAAACCGCATCTTGCATTAACAGGAAAATGCAGGCCATAAGGTGATATTAATGTTGACTAAAGGAAATGATGCTAAAGTTCAAGATGAAGTGATGGCACAGATTGTTGCTGACACTTCAGCCAAATGGATGAAATTCACAAGATTAATTCCAAAACAGGAAATCGAGGAAAACTCCCAATATTATACTTACATGTCCCAAAGAGTCAATATCGATGAGATAATTGACAAAGGACAATTGGGGGAAGCAAAAGATATTGCACCCGGTGCTACTTTACAAGAATTAAATGTCAGAAAACCGGTCAGTGATACTGTTTCAATCGATACAATTGGTGGAGTTTTAAACGTCTCAGCACAGATGCTTGACTCCAATTTAATCAGTGTTCACGATATGCTTCAGGACGTTGGAATACTTATCGGAAGAAGTATTGAACAGGCAGCTATTAACATGATTTTAAACAACAATAAAGTGGCAACCTACAATTATACTGCAGGTGATGATAGTGGAGTTACCATTTTAAAAGCTCAGGAAAAGTTCAAGGAATCAGCTGGAAGCTTCTGTAACTTAAACAGCATGGCAGTCAATTACAAGTCATTGACTACATTAAAATCAGATATGTTCGCCAACAACAGACAAGTTGAACCTGTTGAAGCTATTAAATCATATTATGGTGTTGATAATATTGATTTATTAGGAACTGCAGTCTGTGACGGCGGATCTGAAATAGCTGAAAAAACCTACATTGGTATGGACTATCAAAATCCTGGAATGAAATTATTATACTCAAGAATAAGCGGAACAACTGTTGCTCCTTTAGGACCAGACGGTGACGTATATGATTTCTATCCGTTGATTGAATTCATGAGAAAGGACATCCGTGATGAATTGCCGATGTATACAAAGCTGTTCATACTTACCTCAGTGGGCGTGTTAATGAATGCGCCTAACAGAATCATCAAAGGTAAATTCAGAGCATAAAAACCATATTTAATCTCCTAAGAAATGTTAGTGAAGTTTTAATTGCTTTTTCTTCACTAACCTCTTCTGCTATGAATTAACTCATAAACAGTTAATATCTAAAATAGCTATATTATATAATAGAGGCTATAAAATGAAACTAATCCTAGACAGTGAAAATTCACATCCAACAACAATAACCGTCAAAGGAAAAGAAATAAAACTACTTTTAATCGAATCAAGCATACTGATTGATTCAACACAAATAGCCAAAATTTTTAATAAAAAGGAAAAGACCGTAGCTACCAAAGTCCAGAAATCCAAACTGGAAAAGTATGAAACTGAAAACGTTAAACTCCTAAAGAATTATGGACTGATGCATCCGGAAGCAATCAAGCCAAGACCATTCTATGATTTAAGGCAGATGCTTGAAGGACCTGCTTATTATTACTTCAAAAAAAAGGATGAAACTGATTTGATTGATGTTATTGTGGGAGTAGCTATTGGAAAGCACCGTGAATGGATTCATAATAAAAATATTGATAAAATTTAGTAGGAATATGTGTTTCCAATGAAATGCAAAAAATTAAATTAAATATGGTGAAATAATGAAAAAGCAAATTCAAAAAATTAATTTATTAACTCAGAATGCACAGAAAAACTTAGATGAAAATAATTTAGAGGAAGTTGCTAAAAGTATTGATGAATTAGAAAAATTTGATAATATTCATTCTAAAATCAGTTTAAGTTGTTTGTATATTGATTATGGTTCCGTTAAAAAGGATAAATCATTATTAATTAAGGGTATTAATTTCATTCCAGGATTTTGATAGTCCATACCAATGTAGGTTTTTTCAG
>JAILDN010000024.1 GCA_024689425.1 Methanobrevibacter sp. | reverse complement strand
TATATTATTAAAATATAAATCAATTTACTCATTATGAATACTAATCTTAGTATATGTCATATTTTTATTAAAATTTTCGTAATGAGAACCAAGAGGTGGAAAAATTTCTAAGATAAGTAAAGCAATGTTTTTTTCTATTGTTTGTGTATTGTTTCTTTTAATAGGTTCAGTTTCAGCAGTAGATTCAAACAATGTTACGGATAATTCAAATTTATTAAAAGAAAATAATGTTGTATTTTCTACACCAAATATGGTTTCTAGTAATGATTCTATCTCACAGACTAATTTAGCTAATTCTCGTGATGATAATTTAAATAATTATTACTCTGGAGCTCCTGTAGGTAGTAGTTCACAGAATAATAATGTTTTAGAATCCCAATATTCTTCTAAAGATGGTATTCAAGTAAGTGAAGTTAAACCTACTTCATTAGTTGGAAACGATACTGAATTATACTTTAAGAATGGAACTTCATTTAAGGTAATTCTGTCTGATAATGAGGGCAATTCGTTACCTAATCAAACTGTAATTTTCACTATAAATAATAATAATTATACAAGGACAACAAATAGTGATGGTATCGCTTCAATAAAGATAAATCTAAACTCCGGAAATTATAATATTGTCTCCACTTATGTGGGTACAAGTAGTTATGGATCATCTTCATCTACTAATCTTGTAAAAGTTTTACCCACTATTTCTGGGAATGATATTGAGAAGTACTTTAAAAATGGAACTCAGTATTATGCGACTTTTGTTAATGGTCAAGGCAATCTTTTAAGTAATACTACTGTAACTTTCAATATCAATGGAGTATATTATGAAAGAAAAACTAATGAGAATGGTACTGCAAAATTAAATATTAATCTTAATGCTGGTGAATATATTCTAACTGCCACTAATCCAATCAATGGTGAAATGTATTCAAATACCGTTACTGTATTAACAAGTATTTATGGATTTGATATTGTCAAGTATTATAAGAATGATACTCAGTATTATGCTACTTTTGTAGATGCTACTGGTCTACCTTTAGTTAATACATCAGTCACTTTCAATATCAATGGTGTTTACTATACTCGTACTACTAATGCAAATGGTACTGCAAAATTAAATATTAATCTTAATCCTGATGAATATATCATCACCGCAATTAACCCTGTTAATGGTGAGTTACATTCCAATACTGTTCAGGTGTTGCCTACTATATTTGCTGATAATTTAACTATGTATTATAGGAATGGCAGTAAATATGTAGCCAATGTTATAGATGGGGATGGAAGTCCTTTAGCAAATAGTACTGTAACATTCAATATCAATGGACTATTTTATGATCGTATAACAGATGCTGAAGGTAATGCTCGTTTAAATATTAATCTTGATGTTGGTAACTACACCATAACTGCAAAAAATGAAAAAGGGTTATCTGTTTCTAATTTAATTACGATTTATAGATGTAATTCTACTATTAATGGAAAGGACACCCATATCATATCTTTTACAGATAAAAATTATACGGTAAAATTAATGGGATTAAATAATAAAACAATTAGTTCAGTCCCTGTTCATTTCAAATACACTAATATTACTGTAGATGTAGTAACTGATGAAAATGGTGAGGCAACTATTCTTATTTCCAACCTTTCTGAAGGCAAATATAAAATTGAGTATAAATTTGATGGAAATTGGAATTATTATCCTTCACAATCATACAGCACTTTAATTGTAGCTAATTCCACAGTTATCTTATTTGCAGATGATTTGAATATGGTTTATGGAGATGGGTCTTCTTTCAATGTTACTTTAACAGATTTAAATGAAAAACCTATTGCTAATGATACCATATCAATTTCAATCAATGGTGTGGCGTATAATCGTACTACTGATGCGAATGGTATTGCAAAATTAAAGATTAACTTAAATCCAGGTAATTATACTGTTGTATATACCCATTCTGATCCTGATGCAATTGATTATTATGTGGGATCAAATACAGTTAATATTTCTAAACGTACCGCAACATTTTATGCAGATGATTTAGTGCTTGATGCTGGAGAAAAAGGAGTATTTAAAGCAACATTACTTTATAATAAGGATCCTCTTGAAAATATGGTTGTTACATTTAACATCAATGGTATTTTATATGATAGGGTCACTGATAAAAACGGTACTGCAAAATTAAATGTTGGATTAGAAGTTGGATATTATCCAATTACAGTTTCTATCAATAATACATTCTATGAAGCAAAACCTTTATCCAAGCATATTTTAGTTAACGGTACTATTTTAACGGGTAAAGATTTAAACATGGTTGTTGGAACCAGTGCAAACTTTGAAGTATCTTTAAAAGATCCATATGGAAAGCCAATTTCAAATGCTTCCATTGAATTTAAGTATGCTCAGAATACTATTACAAAAAACACCAATTCCAATGGTATTGCTTCCATTATAATTAGTAATTTATCTAAAGGAGATTATCCAATTGTATATACTTATGTTGGTGGAAATAATAGTGCTATGTCATTTATTCATGTGGTTGGTACTGTTCCAATCAGTCAATTGGTAAGTGCCGCTAATTATGTAAATTCATACATTGAAAAAAATGCTAAATTACCTACAAGTGTTTCAATTGGTGAAGTGTCTTACTCTACTGCCCAATATCTATATTTATTATCAGAAGCTATTGTAAACATTAATGGTGGGGATTTATCTAATCTCTATGTTTTAAGTGTTAATAATCCAACTAATCCTGGAAGTGCTTCTAATATGGGTAATTTAAATGAGTATGTTTCTGTTGCAAATTATTTAATTACTAGTATGGATAATGGAAATACTCCGAATTATGTTTCAACCAGTATTGGAAATGTAGGATACGATGGTTTGGTTTATGCATTCACCCGTGTACTTGTTTATTACGGTGAAATGAATAAATTACCTTCAACTGTAGCTGTAAAATCACTCAAGATTTATGAATCCACTAGTGTATTAGATTCAGTTAATACTATAACAGATTTATCAGCCTATTTGTCACCTTCCACACATTGTCAATCCAATAATGCGGAAATAGTTGCATTGGCTGAGAGATTAACACAAGGTTTAACTACTTCAGTAGAAAAGGCCACAGCTATCTACAATTATGTGAGAGATAAAATATCTTATAGTTTCTATTATGATACTAACTATGGTGCTGTAGGTACTTTGCATTCAGGATCTGGAAATTGTGTTGATCAAGCTCACTTAGTGATTGCATTATATAGGGCAGCCAATCTTCCAGCCAGATACGTTCATGGAACTTGTGTATTTAGTAGTGGCGGTACATATGGACATGTATGGGCTCAAGTATTGATTGGTGATACGTGGATTGTTACTGATCCAACAAGTACTAGAAATTCATTTGATAAAGTTGTTAATTGGAATAATTACAATTATGTCCTTAAAGGATATTTCCCAAGTATTTCATTCTAATTAATTTCTTTATTTTTTAATTTTTTTTCTTTTTTTAATTTTTATTTTATTAATAGTTTTCTTCATATCTTATTTTTCAGATTCTCAAAAAATAAAAAGATAAAATATTTTATAATAGTTTTAATAAATTTTTAATTAGCAATCTAATAGGACAATATTATGGTCAAAAAAGAGTATGAAAAAGTGGCTGTTGGCGGAACTTTTGATAAATTTCATGATGGTCATAAGAAGTTATTATCCACTGCTTTCGAGTTAGGTCGCCAGATTGAAGTTGGTGTAACTTCTGATGAGTTTGGTGGTCTAAAAGGCGACATTGATTCTTTTGAGGACAGATGTAATTATGTCAAATCCTTTTTTTCAGACCAATCAAATTTCCATGTTCTTTCACTAGATGACCCTTTTGGAACTACCATATATGATGAAGATTTTGATGCAATTGTTGTAAGTGAAGAGACCGAACCGACTGCTGTTGAAATCAATGAAATAAGAAGTTCTAAGGGCATGAATCCTTTAGATATTGTCGTTGTTAGTTTTGTGCTAGCGAAAGATGGAAAACCTATTTCTTCTACAAGAATTAGGCAAGGAAAAATTACTAAAAACGGAGAAATCATTAAATAACCGTAAAATATAATCGATATGTTTATTAATACATTTCGATAAATATATCAATTAACATATTATAATTGATTTGTAAAATTAATTTGTATGTAATAATAGAGGTGGTTATATGGCAGTAAAAATTGATTCTGATCTCTGTGGACATATTGAAAATTGTCCTGTTCAAGGTTTATGCATTAAACTCTGTGAACAAGGTGCAATCATTGAAGAAGACGGTGACGTTAAGATAGTTCCTGAAAACTGTGATGATTGTGATTTGTGTATCCAGAATTGTCCTAACCAAGCTATTTCCAAAGCATAAGGGGGATAATTATGTTTAATGTAGAAAGAACTGGTTCTGAAGTTCGTAAATTAGAATATAAAGATACCAAATGTTTAGGTTGTGGAATATGTACTGAAGTTTGTCCTACTGAATCTTTAAGGTTAGGGCCTACCGTACCGATTGCGCGTGGTTTAATTGAAATGGATTTACTTTCTGTAAACTCCAAATCTTGTGTATTGTGTGGTTTATGTTCTGTGGCTTGTCCATTTGATGCATTATCATTGACTATTGATGGTGTTGATATTAAAGAAATGGATAATTATCCAGTTTGGGAAGTTGAATCTGAAGTATGTGATGATGATTGTGTTTATTGTGGAAGATGTGCTATTGCCTGTCCGAGAGATGCAATTGTCTTTGAGAGAAAACTCCCTAATAGAGAAGATTTAGTTCGCGGTGAAATCAACATTGATGATGAAAAATGTATATATTGTGGATTCTGTGCAGATTTATGTCCTCCAGGAGCAATAATTTTAAACAATGCCCCTTCATCTAGCGTAGATTTCATTAATAACAGTATTGAAGTTGATACATCAAAATGTGTATATTGTGGTATTTGTAAGAGAGTATGTCCACAAGATGCAATCCTTGAAATTTGTTCAACTTGTATGTTACATGATCAAATTGAAGTTCCTGAAATTACTGGTGTCACTTTCATTGCTGAAGGTGATTGTGTAAACTGTACTTGGTGTGCTGAAATCTGTCCAGTTGATGCAATTAATGTTACTAAACCATTTGATGGTAAATTAGAGTTAGTTGAGACAGAAGAAAATGTCTGTAAAGGTGATTCTTGTCATGCATGTCAAGATGTCTGTCCATGTAATGCAGTTGAAATCGTTGATGGAAAATCTGTTACCAATTTAACATTTTGTAACTTATGTGGTGCTTGTGTAAGTGCATGTCCTCAAAATATTAGAGAATTGACCAGAACATCAATGAAATTAACTAACATTAATTCTGAATCTTGGAACGAATCTTTAAACAAAATTTTAGATGAATAAGGAGAGTTATTCTCCCCTTATATTTTATTTATTAAAAAATCTCTTTCTTGCGTTAATAAACTTTTAAAACTTTTTTGTGTAGTGTTTGTTATATTTGAGATATAGCTTCCAACAAACAGTATTATTACAAGCAATCCTCCGATAATTAGAATTAGCTCTGCACTACTTTGGCCTTTATTATCTATTTTTCTATACATGTGTTCTGTTGTCCAATATCGTGTTTCGCACGTCAATTATGTCATCTTTTGCTTTTAAGCTCTTATCGCTTGTTTCCATATATGATCTATAGATTGTCAATGCTAAAAGGGCAATAACTATCACACCTCCAAATAACAATATGTATTCCGCCGCTCCTTGTCCTGAGTTGTCATCGTTGAATTTTTTATAAAAGTTCATTTTTCTCACCATGTAAATTATAGTATTTTTGAAAATATTAATATTACTTAAATCATAAAAAGTATTACATTTATATAGTTTGTATTTTTCAAAGCAATTATTTTCTTAATTCAAACCATTAGGTTTATAAATAGTGTTATCAATAAATAATAGTATTAGAGTGAATTAAATATGATGAAGGGTGAACAAATTGGGAAATACATTAAAATTTGTATCAGGAATTATTTTATTTGTAATTGGTTTGGTTATATCCTATGAAGTGGTAGTTTATAACCTTATAGATGTCTTATTGATGGTCGGTTTTTTAATAGCAATAGTTGGTGTAATCCTGATTATTAGCTATTTTGTTGATTCTAATGCAGAGAAAACAAGCGGCCTTATTAAAGAGTTTTTAAATTCTGCAGATATTGATACATCATCTATTAATTTTCCTAAAAGGACTTCTAATTCAAGAAGTAATTTTGACAATAATGGTCCTTTAATAATGAGACCAGCAGATGATGATTATGATTATGGTGAAAGCATAGATGATAGTGGATTGTGGGAATATTATGAATCAGAACAAAGTGGTCCTAGCGGTTCTAATAGTCCTAGAGAATTCTTTGAAATTCCAGATATAGATGATTCTAAATCTGTTTTAAGAGTAGTAAATAGGGAAGAAAAAGACATTGATTTAGATAATGAATTACAATTTACACCTACTTATGAAAAACCTCTAAAAGTTACTAGAAAACCTAAAAAACGTTCAAAACAAATTTATGATGAAATTCCTCAAGTTGAGGAGAGTTATGATAAATCTGAAGAAATCAAAAGAGCTTTATCTCAAGATATTGAACCAGAGGTTAAAACTATTTCAGATATTCCGGAACCTGCTGTTAGAGATATTCAAATTGATGTCAATAATCCTGAAAGATTACCGATTCCAAGGGATCTTAATAGTAATATCTTAATTAACAATGAGTTAATTACTTCTAATGATGCTTTTGAACAATTGGCTGTCGGCGTTAATAAAGAGATAATGTTGGAAATTCCTTCTTTAAACAAATTATCTGACAGATTCCTATCTCATGTGCCTACAATTTATTCAAGAGTAATTATCGATGAATTTGACTTATCAGACATTTCATATACTGTATTAATCGCATCTCTTTTAAAACAGGGTGTTCACATTAAAACAGTACCTAAAGTCCACACTGTAAATTTAATTACAGATGATTCTCATGCAATGATTATTTCAGACGGTTCTTATGCAGATGATGCTGAATATGGTGCTATTTATGATGATAGAATTTCAATTTCAAATATTAGGGCAGATTTCGAAAAAACTTGGAATATTGCATCTAATTTAGATGAAACTGTAATTTTAAATAGTATTGCTGGGGGAGCTGCTTAATGGAGATTAGATGGTTAGGCCATTCCGCTTTTGAAATAATAAGCGACGATAATGTCCATATTTTAATCGATCCATTTATTAGCAATAACCCTTCTTGCCCAGTACCTGTTGAGGAATTAAATCCGGATATTATTTTAGTTACTCATGGACATTCTGATCATTTAGGTGATGCATTGGATATTTCAAATTCCACTAACGCACCTATTGCAGCCATTCATGAGATTTCTTTATTCTTTTCAAAACAAGGAATTGAAACTATTGGCGTTAATATAGGGGGTTCTTTCATTTACAGAGGAATTAAATTCACAATGTTAAATGCTGAACATTCATCAGATATAGATATGGTTGAGGAAACCGTACCTGGTGGTGTTGCGGCTAGTTTCTTAATTACTTTTGAAGATGGAACCTCAATATTCCATTGTGGAGATACTGGTTTATTTGGTGACATGAAAACTGTTATTGGTGACATTTACAAGCCGGATATTGCGTTGGTACCTATTGGAGATAAATTCACTATGGGTCCTTTTGAAGCTGCTCTTGCTTCTATGTGGTTGAACCCTAAAATAACTATTCCTATGCATTATAATACTTTCCCACCAATAGAACTAGATCCAACAATATTTGCGAACTTTGTAATGCAATTAAATCCAAAAATAAATACAGTAATTTTAAATCCTAATGAATACTTTGAATATAATCCTGAAGAATTCCAGGATTAATTCTTTTCATATTTTTTTCTTTGATGATATTCTTCATCGATATCACATTTTCCTGATGGTAGCACTCTGATAATATCGTCTAATGTAAGCATATCATCCTCGTTTATTTTATTTAGAATTTTTTTAGCTATTGCTTCTTTTTTTGTGTACCCAGGTTTTAGTACAACATAATTTTCACTGTGTGCTTCAAGTGCTTCTACCGGACCTGCCATTATGCGCTTTCCTTCGTAGTCTACAATTCCAATAGCTATCTTTACCCTTGCACTTCTTATGTAGTTACGGTTTCCCCTGATAACAAAGGACCCTTTCGCTAAAAATTCACCTGCTTCGGGAGTTTTTGATACTTGCTCTGGATGGACCCAAAATACGTCTTGGGATGTGAAACCTTTTGACCAAGCAGATGAAAATGAAGCTGCAAACTCCCCGGATTCTTTAAGGATTGTGTCATTTAATGACTTGCCTTCTAATTTTATTGCAGTTGATGTCGCACCATGTATATCCGCATGTAAATAAATATCATTATTGTCCAAATATTTCTTGACAATGGCCTCATTGGTCCCTGCATCACGCCCGCCAATGACTAGTGTGTTGTCTGAAGTGATAAACCACCTTAATTTCTCATACCATTTAAGATTCTTCTTAACACGTTTTTTAGGAATGGAAATATTTTCCATTGCAAGTTCCTTTTTGGATTTAATGTCTTCGAGTTGTTTTTTAGTATTTTCTATAGCTATCAAAGCACCTTTTGTTTTCCTTTTTGCTTTTTTAGCTTTTTCATAATAATTTTCAGCATTTTCAGGTATTGATAATTTAGGATCAATTATCACAGTTTCATCATTAATTTTTAACGTTAAAACTCCCATCTTATCAATAGAGTCGAATATTTGGGCTTCAGCCATTCCGTCTTCTTTGGCTTTTTTAAGAATTTTTCCAATTTCTTTAAAAGAATATCCTTTACTTATAGCTGAGTTGACAACATTTACCAGATTTTCAATGGTCACGTAATTAGAGTAGATTGTCTCTCCCTTAAGTTGGCTTGTTTCGATAGTTTTATTAAAATTATCAAGGGTTTCTTCTTGTAATCGTAGCCTTTTTTCAAACTTGTTTACTTTTTTATTCCACATTTTTTCTTTGACATCTTTAATGTCGCTGTTTACTTTTTGGGAGTAGAACTCATCACAGGCCTCATTGAAGTTTTCGTAGTATGTTTTTTCGCCGTCTTCATATTTTATTAAGTCAAGTGGAACAACATCTTCTTTATTGCCTGTTTTCACAATTTGAGGTTTGTATTCTTCATTTTTAAGTATATTGAATAGTTCTTTAAAGGATTTATACAAATTTGTAATTTGTTGATCGGTTAATTCCTGATTCTGGGTGTTTTTATCTATTTGGCATAAATCATTGGCTCTTTCGATAATTTCTTCAGCATATAAACTGCCGAGCCCATTCCGGGCAAGTGTTCTTACAACGTCACTGTCCGTGCTGATGAATATGTTTTTGAATTCATCTTCAGTTGTTGTAAGTGGATTGATGCCCCTTTCTTCAGGAAAAATGTATTCTTTTTTAGAGCTAATGTCTCTTGCAGACAATTGTTTTCTTTTGAGGGGTAAAATGATATTGTTTTCTTCATCCAAAAGGATAATATTTCCCTTGTCAAATAACTCAACAACAACAGTATAATATTTATCCTTTTTAACTCTAATCTCAACAACCCTATCGAAATTATGTTGCTTAATGCTTTCAACATGGGCTCCTTTAATCCTTTTTCTTAAAAGCATTGGGAATGTAGGCGGATTTGTTGGATTTTCAAGTGGATATTTGCTTGTATGTATTCTTGAACCGCATTGCATTACTAAATCTACTCTCCCAGTTCCAGGAACGTGAAATCTCATAACAACGATATCTTTAGTTGGTTGAAAGGATTTATCAACTCTTGCACCGGTCAATAGATTATTGAGTTCGTCACTAATCGTAAAAATATCCACATTAGACATTACTTTCATTTTTTATACACCTTGAAATATCAATACTTTAATATACTATTAATTATTAAATTATATTTATTCTATTTAATTTATTTTTTGGAGGAAAAACCTTGGACGATACAGTTAAATTTACTTCAGTTAGTGTTGTATTTGGATTAATTGCCGGAATTTTATCAGCTATCTTCTCAATTGGAATTTTTGGTTTCAAGAATGATGTACTTGGTTTATTAATTGGTATCTGTTTTATCTATCTATTATTAAAATCAACTGATAAAATCGTTTCTGAAGAGATGGATAGGTCTCAAAAAATTTGGGATTGTATTATGCCTTTCTTTTTCACATGGGTAATTGCATGGACTTTGTTAACCCATTATTTGTAGATTTCCATAAAATATCCATAAAAATACGATAAATAATGCTGTAATTAATAAAACTGGAGCTATTATTTTACTAACTGCTACAATTGAACTGATTGTTGAAATAAGTTCGGTTGAGTTTTTAGGACCAAATGTGTTAAGGTTTTTAATTTTTTTAGTTCCAGTTCCAACTTCAACTTCTTCTAAATCATCAATTGCTAATTGTATACTTTTTATAACATATTCGATAATTTCTGATCTTTTTTCTATTCCAATCGGATTATATCCTCTGGATAATGTATTGACTGTGTGGGTGTCTGTTGTCATAACTTCTATTTCATCAATATCCAAATTTTCGGTAGCTTTTATTATTTCCTGTCTGAATCCCATTTCCATATTATTTGCATCAAATAGGATATAAGCAGTCCTTTGATTATTAACTTCAATAATCATTGTTTTTAATCCGCTTTCTCCAACGCCTTCATGTTTATCAAGGTTTTCCATTTTATCTTCATGACATCCAACTTTAATTGATTCACATTCTTCATGGATTTCTATTTTATTAATGACATCAATCAAGTCAAATACTTCAGGATTTCCAGGCAACACTTCCCCACTTTCTGGAGAAAAGGAATTATGGCAGTCCACTATCACGGAGTCTTTCACGTGACATTTGCTGATACTCTGTGTCATCATTGTAAGGCCAACACCAAATTCAATATCGTCACTGTCTTCGGGTGCAAATGTTGATAATATGACCATACCCTCATTAAAGAACTGAACTCCAATGTTTGCTGCATTTGAAGAGTATCTTTTGAAAACGCTTGCCTTTTTAGAATATTCGATTTCATTTATTCCTTCTTTTATGCAAGTTTCAATTTTATCAATTTCTCCTGTAGTAACAGGATTGAAATCGTGTGTGGAAGGTCCATGAGCAACCATGGTAAAATTATCAAATTTATTTGCAAGTATTGTTGGCATATTTGAACCACCAATATTGCCCAATGGTCCGGGATGTACAAATGGGGATATAAATAATGATTTAATTCCATTTACTCCTTTAAAACTAATGAAGGTAACTATTGTGTCAATTGGTTCACCCATATTTTCAAATGTTGACTCCAATAGAGTGGACCCTTCGTTCATATGTGCAATAAATAGGCTTATTAAATCCAACATTCCAATATCCAAATTCTTCTTTAAAGGTGAAGCGGCTACTGAAATGAATGAATAAATCGCTAAAACAAATATGATGGATGCAATGACTGTTTTAATAATGATATTGATAATGAGGGGAGTTGAAAAGACCGCAGAATCAGTCACTAAAAATAAAACTAATATACCCATTGCCAAAATTAGAATCGGTTGAATAGCGCCGATAATTGCAGATTTTGCAAAACCAATTTGTGTTGTACTCCATAATACAAGTGTATTAAATCCATAAACGACAACACAACCAAATAAAACAGAATTGACAAGCAAATCAATTTTGAATACTTTAGTAATGATTCCTCCAAGGATAATGATAAAACTAATCATTACCATTGAAAGTAGTGATAAAAACATTGAATGTTTGATTTTTAAATTGATACCATGTAAGAGTTTAACGCCCTGTTGATTGAGACTACCGCTTAATACAGAGGTTACTCCCATAACCATAAAGCCGAAAAGTCCTCCGAATATGACGTTACTAATTATTTCAGTTTGTGAGTTAATTAAAAAGTAGACTACTCCTGTTAAAAAACTTAAAATACAAATTCCGGCAATAGATTTTTCTGTAATGGGGAGAGTTTTTATGTATTTTGATAATCCTGCAACACTACTCATACTTGACATGTTATTCACTACTTTTAGAAATCTATTAAATATATTAAATACTAAATAATTTATATATAACTTAATTTGATTTTTTTTAATAATATATTTTACTTATAGGTGAATAAATGGAGAAGAAGATAAATGTACCAATTAAGAACGAAAGCGTGGCTGATTTAAAAATTGGTGATGTAATAAGTTTGACTGGAAATATTTTAACTGCTCGTGATCAAGCCCATAAAAGAATTCTGGAAGAAGGTGCACCTTTAAATATTGAAGGAGCAGCTATTTTCCATGCAGGCCCAATCATAACTAAAGAGGGTGATGATTACAAAATGGTTGCAATAGGCCCAACTACATCTATGAGGATGAATCCTTATCAAAAAGAAGTAATTGAAATGGGTCCTAAAATAGTAATAGGTAAAGGTGGAATGGACGATACTGTCCGTGAAGCTTTAATTGAAAATGAAGCCGTTTATGTGGTTGCCACTGGTGGATGTGCTGCATTATATGTTGATGCAGTTGAAGAAATTGAAAGTGTTGATTGGTTAGACTTAGGAATGCCTGAAGCTATATGGAATTTAAAAGTAAAAGATTTTGGACCACTTATAGTTGCTATGGATAGCAAAGGCAATAGTTTGTACGACTAATCATATTATTTATATAACATGATTTCAAAAATAAGTTATAACTTACATTAATGAAATATTAAAGGAGTTTTAATAATGTCCGATATAAAAGAACTTGCTGAAAAAAGATTAAAATCAAGAATTAGAAAAATTAAAAAATGCAATAAAAGCGATGAAGAAAAAGAAAAATTCTTCAGTCAATTAGGAACTTCTTTTGAAATATTTTTCCCACCTACTAAAAAAAGCGACACTGTCAGTGACAGCTTAATGATTTGGGTAACCCCTGATGGTAAAATACTTGATGCAGAATATTCTTATGAGGAACCTGAGGAAGAACAATACACTTCAATTCCATTAAAGGAAAAAGATTTAAAACCTTTCCTTGAAGCATTATCTGACTTTAAATTAGAATTGGATGATTCTTAGATGATAGTTAATAATTCATTGGATGAAGTTAAAAAGAGGGAAAATGCTTTATCCATTATAAAAGACTGGGTTTTAAATAAGTCTCGTAGTTCTTTATATGATTTGACTGGTTTATCTGGAGGATTCATTGCATCACCTTCAGAAATCGATCTTTTAGAAACTTATGTGGGTCCCGCTATTTTTGAAGAAGAACTTCAGGAAGTTGGTATTGAACACATGGGTGGAGAAAAAGTATTGGCACTAAATAGAACTTCTTCAGGCATTCTTGCTACGATATTGGCTATTGTAGATGAAAATACTAATGTTGTACATTATTTGGCTGAATTGCCTGCACATCCATCAATTCCAAGAAGTTGTGCTTTAGTCAATGCAAATTATAGTGAAACTGACAATATTGAAGAGTTTTCCATACCTGAAAATACTTCTCTTGTTGTTATTACAGGTTCCACAATGGACCACAAGGTCATTGATTTGGATAATTTCAAAAAGGTTATTGAAATGGCGCATGAGAAAGATATTCCAGTAATGGTTGATGATGCTTCTGGCGCAAGACTCAGAACTGCTGTATTCAATCAGCCTAAAGCATGTGATTTGGGTGCGGATATTGCAATAACAAGTACTGATAAGTTAATGCCTGGTCCAAGAGGAGGTTTAATGGCAGGTCGCAAGGATTTGATTGATGAAATTAAAGTGAAAGTTAATCAATTCGGTCTTGAAGCACAGCCTCCAGCTGTTCTTGCAATGGTAAATGGTATTAAAAACTTTAAGGAAGATAATTTAATTAGTAGTTTTGCCCGTAAGGATGAATTATTTGAACTTTTAAATGAGAATTTCAATAATTTCAAAAAGTCACCAACAGGAGTCATGATAACTCCAGAAAGTTTGGCCAATGAACTGGATATTGAACATAACTTGTCTGATGAAGATGTGGCATTTGTTTTTTCATTTATCTTATTAAAAGAGCACGGTATAATTACAATACCTCCAGTTTCAATGCCTGGTGCATCCGCTACAATCAGATTTGATTTGTCAACAAGTGATGCTTTTAATCTAGATTTAGAAGATTTAAATAAAAAAATAGTATCTTCATTTAATAACCTAAAAGAGTTAGTTATTAATGAAGATAAATGTAGGGAGATTGTATTTACTTTTTAATAATGCATTCTCCAGCAATTACTTTTTTTAAGGTTCCATCAATTTTTTCAACAACTAGTGCTCCTTCTCTGCTTATTCCTAGAACATAAGCATCATAAGGTTTGCTATATGGTTCTTTCACTTCTACAATTTTACCGATTGAATAAGAGTATTTTCTCCATTCTTTAAGGATAGCTTCATATCCTCCTTCGTTAAATAAAGTACCAATAACTTCAGCTTCTTCAAGGAAAAGCTTTATCACTTCATTTTCATTAACTTCATGGCCTAATTCTTCAGATAATGTTGTAGTTCCTTCCTGTAATTCATCAGAAAGTTCTTTTACATCAATATTTGCATCTATTCCCACACCGATAATGACATGTTCTATTGTGTTGAATTTGGTTATGGCTTCAGTTAATATTCCAGAAACTTTTTTACCATTAATCATTACATCATTTGGCCATTTGATTTCAGGATTTTCAATTCCAATTTTTTCTAGAGTCTTAACGACCGCAACACCAGTAGCTATTGTCATTAATGGAATTTTAGAATGATCAACAATTTTAGGAGTTAATATTAAAGATAGCCAAATTCCGCCTAATGGTGATTCCCAAGATTTGCCGAATCTTCCTTTTGCATTGCTTTGCTTTTCAGAAAGAATTACGCATCCATGTTCAGCACTATTGGCCGCTAAGAATTTAGCAACGGTATTGGTGGACATTACTTCTTTGAAAATGTATAATTCTTTTCCGATGTGTTCGGTTTTCAAATCTTTTAGGATTTCGTCTCTTTTTAAGTATTCGGTTTCTTGTTTTCCAACTTCTTTGATGATATCTGCAAAATCATTAATTTCAATGCTGCTAATTTCATTAATTGTATTATCAGATATTCGTTTTTCTTTTTTTAATAGGTTTATTATTTCATTTTGCATTTTTATCCCCATTAAATTATTTTTTAACTTTTTGACTCATTATGCTATTTTGATATGAACCAACTGCAGCGGAAATTGCAGCAATTTTTTTACCAGGCATAAATGTGGATTTAAGTCTGTTTACATATTCCACATCCTCAGCTATTACATTATTCATTTCACTTTCAATGCCTTTTTTATATTGATCTATGAAATGAGTATTTAAGTCTCCTTTAATGAAACTAGGATTTCTTAAGATAGCTTTGTGGAAAGGAATTGTCGTTCTAACACCTAAGATGATATATTCACTTAATGCCCTTTTCATTTTGTTAATTGCATCATTTCTGTTTCTTCCATATGTGATTAATTTGGAAATCATTGAATCATAAAATGTTGGAATCGTATAGTTCATATAGACTCCACTGTCTAAACGTACACCCGGGCCCCCAGGGGATCTGTATCCGGTAATTTTACCAGGATTAGGTGAAAAATCATTAAGCGGGTCTTCAGCATTAATACGGCATTCAATTGCATGACCGTTAACTTGGATATCGTTTTGTTGATAACTTAGCTCTTCGCCAGCAGCAATTTTTATCTGTTCTTTGATTAAATCGGTATTAGTAATGAGTTCAGTAATTGGATGTTCTACTTGAATACGGGTGTTCATTTCTAAAAAGTAGTAATTTCCATCATCATATAAGAATTCCACCGTACCTGCGCTAGTATAACCAATATATTCTGCAGCCCTAACTGCACTTCCACCCATTTCTTCCCTTAATTCCTCGGTCATGATAGGTGAAGGCGCTTCTTCTAATAATTTTTGATGTCTTCTTTGAATTGAACATTCTCTGTCTGCTACATGGATAACGTTTCCATGTTCATCTGCTAAGAGCTGGAATTCTATGTGTCTTGGTTTTTCAAGGTATTTTTCGATAAACACGGTTGAATCACCAAAGTTGGTTGAAGCAACTGATTGTGTAGATTCAATGGCACGTACAAGTTCCTCTTCTTCATAAACTGCACGCATACCAATACCCCCACCACCTGCTGATGCTTTAACGATAACCGGATAGCCGATTTGTCTTGCTATTTCTTTTGCTTCATCAATGTCAGTAACACCTTCAGGGGTTCCTTCAATAACTGGCACACCAGCTTTTTTCATTAATGATTTGGATGTAATTTTATCTCCCATTTCTTGGATAACTTTTCCACTAGGTCCGATAAGTTTAATACCATTTTTTTCACATTCTTCTCCAAATTTAGGATTTTCTGCTAAAAAACCATATCCTGGATGAATAGCATCAGCTCCAGATTCAAGCGCAATATTAATTATTTTTTCAATATTCAAATATGATTTGGCAGGTGAAGGATTACCTAAAGGATAACTCTCATCCGCATAATTTGTATAAAGAGAAGTGGCATCTGCATCAGAGTACACTGCTACACTTTTAATATCGAGTTCACGACAAGCACGCATGACCCTGATAGCTATTTCACCTCTATTTGCAATCAATACTTTTTCAAACATTTGAAACCTCAAGTAATTTTTTCTTAATAATATAATTATATTTACTATAAATAATAAATTTGTTGATTATATGAAAATCACTAGAAAAAAACATTTGGAAATTAAGATTCAATCTATCCCATCTCATCCAAAACCTAAAGTTGATTTAGAACAGTATTCAACTCCATCGGTCATTGCTTCTGATTTATTGTGGAATGCACTTTCTTTAGGCGATATTGAAGGTAAAAATATTTTGGATTTGGGTTGTGGCTGCGGAATCTTTTCCATAGGTTCAATGTTGCTTGGAGCCGAATTTGCGGCTGGCGTTGATGTAGACAAAGATGCTATTGATTTGGCTAGGCAATGTATGAATGACTATAATATTAATAATATGGAGTTTTTTGAAAGTGACGTTAATGACTTCAGTCCGGATTTTGATGTAGATACAATTTTCCAAAACCCTCCTTTTGGATCTCAGAAAAATGCTGAAAGGGGCATTGATTTGCAGTTTGTTAATAAAGCCCACGAATTCAATCCCAATACAGTATATTCCTTTCACATGGCTTCAACTGAGGAATTTCTAATAAATTATTATGAAGACCTTTCTTTTGAAATTACCCATATCTTCAGATATGCTTTTCCAATACCAAGGATTTATGAGTTTCATACTAATGAATCTAAGAATGTTGAGGTTATTGTAATACGGGCAAAGCTCTAAATTTGATATTTTGGCCCCTAATTAGGTTAATTTCTTTTTAATTTTTCATTTTTTCTAATTTTTTACTCAAAAAACAATACCTTTATATACTAGGTAACCGATATATAATAGTAATATATTCTCTGAGTATAAAAAAGTTGGTAGCATAAAAAGAGCTACGGGTATTATAATTGATATAATACTTTTAAAATGTGTAAATCTATTAAAAAAATGTAGGGTAATCTTTATATAGTTTACATAATAAATTATGTATGATGTATAAAGATGAGCTATCTATATTTATTCCAAATTCGTTTTTATCTGAGTCTAAAGATCTCAAGGTCCGTACTTACAAAGTAGGGATTTTAGGTAGAGCTTTAGCCGTGTTTCAAGCAGATAATGTGGTTATCTATAATGATGATCATGTAAAAAATGAAGATGGGGAAAGTGATGGGGCCTTTATGGCTGAAGTTTTAAGTTTTATGGATACTCCTCAATACTTGAGGAAACAAGCTTTTCCAATAAAAAAAGAACTGAAACATGTAGGAATACTCCCGCCACTAAGAACTCCGCATCATCCTTTAAATAATCAACCTGACGCCGGTGATTATAGACAAGGTTTTACTGTCAAAAGAAACAAGAAAGGAACTTTTGTTGATATAGGTATGGATAAACTTGCATTCTGCAAAGAACAACTTTCAGTTAAAGAAATTTTTGACTTTAAGATTGTTAAAATAGCTAAGAAAGAAGTAATAGTCACACCTGATAAACCAGATGACGTTTACTGGGGATATAATGTAATATCCTCTAATAAGAGTCTTAAAAATAGCTTAAAATTAATTAAACCTGAT
>JAILDN010000086.1 GCA_024689425.1 Methanobrevibacter sp. | reverse complement strand
CATATTCCTGACTTTTAATATCATAATTATTTACATTATCTTTTATCGCTAGTAAACCTAAACAACTAATATATTTCTCTCGCAAGTCTTCAGTATCATCATAAAAATATGCTGTGTGTGTTTGAGATTTTCCCCTACCTTGTAAATTATCTATTTCTGATTCTGTCATTCCTCCTTTTAATAGCATGGAAGCATGGAATTTACGAAACATGTGTGTTCTTAATCGCCCATAACTTCCAGCATGCCCAAAACCTAATCCCTCGTTTAGTTGATTTAAAGCATAGGGCAAATAGGAGGGTTTGATTTTGAATAATTTATCTGAGGGTTTTAAGTTTAATCTATGATTCAACAAATAATTATTGATTGCTTTGACTGCTTCGGGGCTGCAGAAGGTAAAATAATATTTATTTGTTTTTTGTCTTTTCAATTTGAACTTTGGAATAACATCATCTATTTTATTTAATTCTTCGATAACTTCATAAATATCTGTTTTTTTATGATAGTCTTCTGTTGCTTTGATATAATCGTTTATTGTTAAGGATAATGTTTCGTTTCTTGCACAACCTGATGATGTCATGAATAGTATTATTGCACGGAATTTTGCATTTACATTTTCGAGTACTATGTTTAATTCTTCATGTGATAATAGATCTTCAAACTCCATATCTTCAGGTATATTGACATTTCTTTCGTTTAGTGTGGGGATGTTATGTATTTCTATTTCATAATGTCTGTACACTGCTTTTACTACTGTGAAGTATTGTTTGATTGTTGCTTTTGTATAGTTCTCATCTACTAAATGTTGTCTGAATCTTAATAGCCTATGTTTAATTTTACGTTTCTTCCATCTGATACCTTGTTCTTCTTCTCTATCTGCTTCTTCTATTAGTTCATACATACTCATTTGATTATATTCTGAGTAGTATTCGATTACTCTTTTATATATTTTTTGTGTTTGTTTGGAGTGGTTTTTCATCAATGAAATTTCACTTGAAATCTCCTCATTATTCATAGCCATATGTATCTACCTTTTATATATTTTCAATTTAAGGTAGAGAGCATTTGATAACAAATAAAAAAAAAATAGTTTTGGTTATAATGATTAGTAACAGTAGAATAGGGTTACAAATAACCAAAACTTACTCCCTACATACTAATAATATGTTGGGTATAATATATAAAACTTAAAATCGAATACGAAACTTTGATCAGGAACAACAATTCCTGGTCAAAACTCCTATTTTTTAAAAAAAAAATAAGCCCAGGAACAATATGAATTATTCCCAGGCAAAAAAAATTCGGAGGTTAAAAAATATGGCGGATATATTTTCCTTTTCTCAAAAAAAATTCCTCCACAAAAAAATTCCAAAAAAAATATTCTATTCAATCTTATTCTACTATTAAAAAATTTTAAGTTTAGTTTTAAGTCCAAGGAGATTCATATTTTCTACTACTACCCCCTAGACAAATTTAGGTTAGATTTTTTTTAAAATGAAAAAATTTTTTTGCATCATCGGAAAAAAAATATTAATCCCCATCATATATCCAAGATGGATTAACCTCAAGAATATTGTTTGATGTTCCACACCAATTACTGGTAATAGAACCTCCATTTAATATACAGGCAGGATCTCTGTAGAAATAATTACCACCATTACTTCGTAACCTTAATCGAATATGATCATAACCACTTACTGGACACCATACATCCAAGTACCATACCTCATATTTTTTACCATATTTTGTGTTCATTCCTTTTGCTAGATGGTAAAATAATTCAGCAGCATCGAAACAATTAGCTCCTTGACCATTCACTATTCTTTTGATTGTGTTATAAATAGTATATCCATCACTAAAATAGAAGGCATAACCTTTGCCCTGTATTTTTGCTAGAGCATCATCAATATATTCACATCTACCAAAGTATCTTTCGAATTCATCTAGGATTTTTTCAGACCTACTTTTTTGGGGTGTAGGTGTAGGTTTTGGATCTGCTGTAACAGTAATAGTATTTGTAGTATTTGATGCATTATAGATATTTGTTTCGTTGAATTCAGCTTTGATAGTATATTTTCCTTCACCTAATCTAATATTTAATTTTGCTAAACCATCATCCCCAAGTTTCCGATTGTATTTTACACCATTAACTGTCAAGTTAACTGTTTGATTAGTTAAACGATTATTATTGTAATCATAAACCGCACATTGATAAACAGCAGTTTCACTAGCTGTTTTCTGTATATTAGTCCCCTCAATCCTCGTATCAGATTTTACAAAAACCGTAGTGTAAGCATTTGTACTGTTGTATTCTTCAGTTTCGTAAAAATCAACAAAACAAGGATATTCATCAACACCCAAATTAATGTTTAGTTTAGCAATACCATTTTCATCAGTTTTTCTCTGATAAGACATTCCGTTGATGGTTATATAAACCGTCTTATCTGCCAATGGTGTTTTATTATCATATAAACCAACTTCAAACTTCTCATCAGAACCATATGTTTTTATTAGTTTTTTCACAATCAAATTTGGTGTTTTCTTATCATTCCCTAATAATTTTTTAATAAAATCTAAAAATCCCATTTTTCTTTATCCTCCTCATATTTTCTCGTTTCTCTAATCAAACATCTTTGATTTATCAAGTAGCAACATTTTTCTAAATCATGATTACAATTTGTTCTTTGACAACAACCGTCACAGAAATCTGTTTCTTTTCTTTTCATATTTCACCTTTTGCGGTTTGATAAAATTTCTTCCATCTAAGATAGTCTTTCAAGATGTTACATCGTATTTCCGTACCCTCTGTGAAACTACAATCCCATTCAGCTTCTTGATTGTAGTGTTCGCAGTTTTTACAAGCTTCACTAATCATCAATAATAACCTTCTTTTTATTCTAATGTGATCCATGTGACACTACCACTTATAGTTCCATCTTGAGGCAATGCACTGTTGATCCATTGCAACATGCCCCCACCTTCAGTAATGGTAATCAAAGCTTTTTGATTTACATCCATTATGAAAACAGCTTTCGGTGGCTTAAATCCTTGTGGAATCGTTAGATTTGTATTGGCACTAGCATCCCTGATGTCTGTATTCGGAGGCCATGCATTAAATGTGAGAAAAACAACAGATCCCCATTTATATAGGTGGATTTTTGAATGTAATGCTACATGTTCCACTTCAGCTATTTTTTCAATGTCTTCTGCTTTTGCGAAATAGGATGAATCTTTTCCATCCAATAGATCTGCATCAAGACCAGAACCTGATCCATCTACATTTTTTATTTTTGCTAAAACCTGTGATGGTGTGTCTGTAGTACCATCTACCCCATTTGCTCCTTGAGCTCCAGTGTCTCCTTTATCTCCTTTATCTCCTTTATCTCCTTTTGCTCCTTGAGCTCCAGTGTCTCCTTTTTGACCTTTCATGTTTCCTATGATTGCACAGGGCATTTTTTCACCTCAATCTTTTTTTTATTTAGTTTTTTCATGATTTTTTTCACCTCAATATTTTTTTTTGAAATTTTGTATTTTTGTTTTAAGATTAATTTGCGTATGTTCCTACAAGAAACCTACGAACTCATTGATGCGATTTTCTATGATGCAACTTCATCTGACAATTCATCAAACTACTACTATAATCCAAACGGTGGGGTAAGCTTCTCATATCAAAACAATTGGTATGTCCTAAATCTTGGAACAAGTGCCAATTATGTTCAATTAAATGGTTTAACTGATAATGTGAAAGCGAAAACGATTAATTTTGAAGTAGAATTGGAATTGAATGGAGCATCAACAAGATTAGAAGTATATGCAAGTGACACACGAATCGGTTACTCCGCATATTCTACTACTAATGGGGTTTTATCCATATCTGATTTAGCAATACCCTCCGATGCAACAAATGTCTTTTTTAGGGTTGTAAGACGATATACTGACGATGGAAATAGTATTAAATTGAAAAAATGGAGAGTATATGAAAGTTAAATCGGATATATTTTGAAGTTTTTGAACACAATATTCATATCTGCTTCCCTTAAAACCATTTGTAACTGGAATGTTGTAGTGATATTATGGGTTAATGGGGTTTGTGCTACTCCATCAATCCAATAGTAAATCTTATCTTTTATTTCTATCTTATACTGCTTGTTTGATTGAAGATAAATATTGTGTGATGCACTATCACGAAGATTAAAAGAAGTATATGCATTTCCACTTGTGTTGGTGGTGGAAACAATATCAAATTCAACACAATAATTGTCTTTTGCTATATCTACACTACCATTGACTTTTAATTGAGTATAACTCCATTGGTTACCAGTAAAAGTTCTTGTAGTAGTGTTATTTGTTAGATTTGCATTTGTACCGATTACATTCCAAATATCGTTTGTTCCAACATCAATTACAAGACAATCAGTAACTTCGTAGGTTTCTTGTAGAAGTGTACGCTCCTCAATAATAGTTTGAGCTCTTATATATATTTTTCCACAACCAAAACCAGTATATGAATAACTAATAATACCATTATTCCCTGTATACCCCACCTTTTCACCACTTATACCATGAGGATATTCCCCATAAAAAGATGTAAGATTTGAAATTGCCATAGGTTGTAAGTGGGTTACAGGCACAAAAGTCATCATTATGCCTCCCTGGGCATGATAAGAACTTAATCCAGCACTTTGTGCAGAACTAGTATAATCAACACCATTTACATAAAATTTGAAATATCCTGCACCATCCCACACAAGATTGCACAATGCAGGTGTTGAAATATTATTATCAATTAATACCTGACCAGGGTTAAACGTACATATCGTCTGCGAATAATCATCCAAGACTTTAACAACTCCCCTAGTATGTACCCAGGAAAAAGTGCATGGGGCTTCGAGAGGCACATCTATATCAGGGACGTCTCCACTATACGCAGAATGATTATTAAAATTTACATTACTGTATCTTATATAGACCCGTTGATTTTTTAGCAATTCTCTCCCATCTACTGATGCAGCAGCATAAATATTAATTGTATCCCCACTTTGAATTATTTCTGAATCAGAAAATAAATATACAGATTCATTATTATTATTTATGTCCAATATTTTATTTGCAAGAGTAGTTAATCCCATATTAGAGTTTAAGCCACTTACTCCTTTTGTCTCCAGGTTTGTTTTCATTAATGCACCTAAAGTTGCCAAATTGCTTGCAAGACTCATTCTAATCTCCCTCCATTAACTTGTAATATAAGTGTTTAAATCTCCAATTACACTATCAATATAGTCATATACTGCGTTACTTGATACAGCATTCGCATTTCCATCTTGAACTGTATCTACAACAGTAACTCCAGGAGGTATTGTTGGTTTATTTAACAAGTCATTATATGATCCACTTGTTGCGACAGTTGCCAAACCAGTGATTTTTGAAGTTGGAATATTTGATGGAAGATCAGATGCAGCGACGTCAGAAGTTTGAGTGATATGCCCTGCAGAATCATATTTAATTTTCTTAAAAACAGCAGTTGTTTGAGCTGTGATGCTATTACTATGTTTTGCATTAGTAATTCCACCATTTTTCACACTGAACTGATTAGCATTTGATAATTGTAATGTACTATTGTCTGCTGTGTATACATCAACAAGGTCTTTCACTAGAATGTAGATATGTTCATCAGTTCCATCGCCTCCTTTCGTATTGACTACAAAGTCCAAGTATTTGTCCCCTACAACATATCCCTGAACTGGATTGTTTGCAGTTGTACAAGTTTTCACACTTCCACTTTTCACCAGGAAATCTTTTGGAATGTTGATTTTTACGCCACTGACTTGAGCATTGTTTTGTTTTAACACATAGGTTGCAGCATACCCTGATTCGGCTGTTTGTTGTTTTTCAACAGTGACAGGATATTTTGTATCACATTGAGTTTTCGTATAATAATCATTTAAATGGCTTACTGCAATGTATTGGCCTATTTCCATTTCAAAATTGTTGTCACCTTCAGGGTCTGCAATATACAGGTATAATGTACCATCATCCTCTGCAGTTGAATCATCTACATGTCGGAATAGTGGTGGATGATCCTCATCATTGTAGTATACTTTGAGTTTACCAGTTGAATCATCTCCAAAAATCGTGAAAAATCCTGGTGGAGGTATTTGTATTTCTGCACAGTCATTATTCACAATCATGCCGTACAATTCATTGATTGCAGCAGTCACATCATTCGCTCTTGTAGCGAGCACACCCTGATTCACAAAATCCTCAAGTGATTTGATATGTGTACCTAATTGTGTTTCACGCAATCTAGCACATGCATTATTAATTCCATTTGCTTCAGTACTATTTAATTTAGTCATTTTATACTCTCCTTAGTTATATTTCCAATTTTCAATGAACAATCTTCTTTTATTTTTGGATTAAAACTTTTTTCAGTTATTTGTGCTTTAAATACTGTGTTATCTGGAAGATTTATATATACAAAATCCCCAACAGCATATTTTATATCTTCTGTTTCAACAAGATCAACAGTGATGTTTTCAGATTTCTCTAACCATTTTGTGTTATCACCAGATCCATTTAATTTTTTCCAACAACCAATCAAGACCTCTTCGACTGACTGTTCCGTTGTCTCGAATTTCTCCAATTTTGGAGTATTTTCTTCAACATGAGTATAATTAAACTCTGCAAAATTCACTGGAGCATAAATAAACTGCTCACCACGGTGCTTTATATATGGGAAAGGAGATAATTCGAATAATTTTGTTGATTCACAATCCAAACTAACAAAAGTACAACCAGATAACTCAATACTACATCTTCCATAAAATGCATTAAAATTAGATTGTTCTGTTACTACATCAGATATTTTTTCTTTATCTTCAGAAGTTGAATCCTCCTCACCAGCAGTAATTTCTTTATATTCGCCGGAAGTTTCAGTGATTGTTTTTGTAGTGTTTTCAACTGAATCTGCAGGGCTTAATTTTCGTGTTCTGCATCTTCCACTACCCCATTTGTCACCACCGCATTGACAGCAATAATCTGCATCACAACCACGGATACTTCCTTTACTATATGATTTTCCATTTTTTGTTCCACCGTTCTTGCAGGCTGGACCAGTATTACCGCAGGTGATTTCACCATCCACAACATTTTTTGGATTAAATACTAATGTTCCTCTACGACCACATGCAGGACAATAATCTTCAAAAGTTCTAGTGTAATTTTTGTATGGCATCTTCGGATATCCACAGCAACCACAAGTATTTTTCCCAGTTACTGTTATTACACCATCTTTTGCATTAGTTTCTTTAACTTCTTTTGTTACAGTTGTTTCAACATATTTTGTGTATTTTATTGTTTTTTTACTGAAATCAATTGTAATATCAGAATCATCCTTGATTTTTGTCGGGTCTTTAAATGCTACAAAAAAAGAATTTATTTCATCATCAGCAACCCCCTGAGAGTATATTTTCACATGCATTTGAGTTGCATTTGCATTCTTCTTAATAACTAATGTGGGATATGATTCAGAAATATAGTTATCAATATCCACAACATTTACTGATCCGTTTACAGAATTTGATGTGGGTATTTTTGATGAACCGCTTGAATTTTGCGTATATAAGAATGGCATGTATTCAAAGTTTTCCCAATCCTTTGTAGTGTAAATGTTCTCTTGAACAAAGTCTGATGAAATTTTACCCAATAATGGATACTTTTCAGTGTTTAATACAACTGAATTCTCTGATATAATATAATTCATTAAAATATAGGTTAGCATTTCAGAATTACATATTCCATGTGTTGTTTGGATAAATGTTGGAACTTCAAAGTTTACTGAACAATACTTATTCACTTTTTGTGCTAAAAGTAGAATTTCTTCTTTAGTGAATTTTGCATTAATTATAGTGTGTCTTGAATATTCAACATTTTTGATTAGATTCAAAACAATACTCTGATTTTGAATAAAGAATTCACTATTTTCAATCACTATGGATTGTGCCAGTAAATCTAGGAATTGTGCTACACCAATCTCAAGTTCATCATTTTTTGTAAGTATTTTTTCTGGAATGTATCCTTGAATTTTTGTTTTTGCAAGAACATTAATGGAAATATCTTGTAATTCTTCTTTTGTATACTCATATTTGTACAAATTAGGTTCTATTTTCTCATTGTTTATGTCAAGATTATAGAACTGTTTTAGAATTTTACTATATTTTACATTCTCAGTGTCCTCTGATGTGATGATTGGCATTATTCCTAATGCATTTTTTGATTCATCAGTAAGATACAATAATTTATTTGCATTATGCCCTAACTCTACAGATTCGATTAATTTATCATGTGTTTGACCATAATTTGTAGGTTTTAATAATTTAATCTGTTTAATAATCTTATTATTTGATATCTCATAATTTCTTTTGAATACTAATCCTGTTAATTCTTCTATTTGTTTTAGTAAATCATATACTGTAATAGTACCGTTAACAGTTAGTAATTTATCTGATTTTTTTAATGAAGGTAAATCAGTTTCTAAAACAGTGTAATTTGGTAATAAACGTTGTAAGAATTGTGAACTAATTTGAATTGTATTTCCAGTTACAAATGAATTAAAAGTTGCATCATTTATGTAGAATGGTTTTGTGAAATTGAGTTCACTTATTATTTCTTCTGCATCAACTTTTATTAGGTTTTTCACATAATCAAATTCGCATTCAGAATTTATCACAAACAAACAATTATCAACAAGGATTTTATTTCCTTGTCTGAATAAATGCTTATCGATTATAATATCTGAAAGCACATATTGTAATTCTAATGTTTCATAACCTTTATACACATCAGTTACTCCAATATCTGCTAAATCATCATCTAAAAATTCAAGAATATTTTCTTCATGATCTAAAAGAACAATCATAAATAATCACCCTATAATCTCATGATAATTAACATCACGAACTCTACAATTAATACAATTTTCAAAATTATAATAACCTTCAAGAACAAAGAAATCAGAATCCAATGTAATATAATTTACATCCACATTAAACCATTCACCAAAACTATAGTAAGATAACCTTCTTTTACTACAATCCAGCTTCATTAACGTTCCATCAGGTAACTCTTCAATGAAAGCACCTTCAAGTTTCATTATCTGATTAGATTCTTCTTCGATTAATTGTATTTGTCCGGTTTCAAAATTATTTCTCTGCTTATAAAAAGTAATCACAGGTTTTATTTTACCAATATGACCAGTATCCCCAGCAAACGATTTTTCAAGCTGACTAACACTCCGGGCAACACCACTTGGAATTATTAAATCAACATCACAATCATATCCACCGACTTTTGCCTCACAGTCAATTACATCATCAATATAATAATCATAGCAATTATTTTCATCAAAAAAGAAGCTTATATTGTTTAATATTGGTTTATCTAATTTAGTTCGTTTTGGATATAAAAATTCTGTTACATACCTTAATAATTCAGTTGAATCTTCAAAATTATCACCATAT
>JAILDN010000059.1 GCA_024689425.1 Methanobrevibacter sp. | reverse complement strand
GCAATATATTAAACTATTAAAAACCCATTATAAAAAAAAAAAAAATTAAATGGGACAGTTACAACAAAAATTTTACAATAATAATGTTAATTAAAAATATGTTTTCATTACTTAAATAATTAACTTATAACACAAAGCAATATTGCAAATACAAAGCAATATTGTTCTAATATAATTAAAAAGATTATTTCAATACTTTATAAGTTAAAATAAGGTCTTTTCCTAAAGTATATGAATCAGTTAATTCTAAATCAACACCTTCGTCCATTGTATCAAAGCCTTCACCATCAAACAATGTTTTTGCATTGACACCGCCAACGACTTTTGGGGCAACACAGATTCTTATTTCATCAATGAGGCTCTGTTCTATCATTGCGAAGTTTAGTGTAGCTCCTCCTTCAAGCATTAATGTCTTTATACCTTCACCAGCCAAATGATTCATCAATGCTGCCAAATCAACTTTAGTATCTCCGCTGAAGAAGAATTCGACACCTCTTTTAGAAAAAACATCATATCTATCACTTACCATGAAATCATACTTAAATTCATTGGCTCCGGCGATGATTGTTTTTGCATCCTTATTTGTTATTCTGGCGGCAATTGGAGTTCTGCATTTACTGTCAACTACAATACGAACAGGATTGTCTTCAGGATTTGCATCAACTTTATGGACAGTTAATCTTGGATCGTCTGCCAAAACAGTGCCTATGCCCACCATTATTGCATCAACGCTTTTTCTCAGTTCATGAACTCTTTTTAAATCTTCTTCACCAGAAATATTTGAACTGTTTTTTGCAGTCACTATTTTACCGTCAAGTGTCATGGCTGCATTTAAAATAACATACGGTTTCATTAAATCACCTTAAATATGATAAAACATCTCTTTAATCTGTAGGAAATTCATTAATGTTTGATTACCAATCATTCCAGGCATTGATAGTGCAACTAATATACCTATAATACCAAAGATTATGCCAATTCCCCAAATTATGCGAACGGCCTGCTTTTCAGTAATCGGTCTTCTGATAACAAATCTAATCAAGGACTTAAAACCCGTTTCAGGCCTGATCAATTTGCCGTCATCACTGACTTGAGTAGGCTTGAACTGCTGGCGCTCCATTACGCCCGCACTATAAAATTTCATTGCCGCATCGATAATGTTTGGCATTAAAACAATCAAGGCAATCAACTTTACACGCCCAATGAAAGCAATGGAAACGATAGTAGCACCAATAATCAATGTACCTGTATCGCCGGGAAAAATTTGGGCAGGATATTTGTTATAATATAAAAATACAATTAACGCACCGAGCATACTCATACTGATGATTGTTACATCATACTTTCCTAAAATAATACAAGATATAGTAAGTGAAGTAAGTGAAATGATACCTAAACCAGATTCAATACCATTAAGACCTGCCAACATATTGGTTAAATTAGATCCGATTGAAATAGCTATTGGAATGGAAATCAAATATAACATACCGACATTAGGCGGAGCGGCCCAAATCAAAGGAAGGCCTGCTAAAAACAATAAGAATAATTTCTCCTTTGATGATAATACAAGCAAATCATCAGCAATTCCAATAAGACCCACTAATAAAATTACAATCAGTACAATGCACAATGGGAATGCCAATATCTCATGCATATAAATTCCTGAAAACATCCCAATAATAAAACCGAAAAGAATTCCGAAACCACCCATTTCAGCAACAATAGGTTTCCATGATTTATGCAAGTCTTTACCCACAATATCTGCATCTTCCAATTTTTTTATAATTCTTGGCATCGATAATCTGGTTACAAGAAAAGATAATAATCCACAGATTATCGCAATAACGTATAATGGTAGTTGAGGTAATATTATCATAACAATCACTTATGAAATAATATATAATTAATTAAAAAAATAATTTGCGATTATTAGCCGAAAAATAATCATTTTTTATTCAAAATATAGTAAACACTTCTAAGAGGAATGTTTAATTTTTGTGAAATCTCCTTAGGATTTAGTCCATTTTCCCTTAAGGAAGTTATTTCATCATAATCATGTTTTTTAGTATTTGTATCCAATTTAGTTTTATTTCTTCTAAGCAAATAATAAACCCTATTGACAGTAATGTCCAACATTTCAGCAATTTCAGCAGCCTTATAACCTTCATTAGCCAATTGTAACAGCTCATCTTCATAATCGCAAGGCTGTTTTGAAGCGCCCCAGTGATATTCCTTAACAACCTCAATCTCCAACTGCTTTAAAGCATCGATATAATTGTTTGAAGTCCTATTGTAAATGCTTGGAGGACAGGTTATTTTTTCAAGGTTAGGATACTTTTCAAGCAAATTAATGATTCTAAAAGAAGATAATGCTTCAGTAATGTGTATCGTTGTTACATTTTCATTCATTAGCTAACCCCTACTTTTTAATTAACTCCAAAAATCTCTTTGACTTGTCGGACTTAGGATTTTTAATATTGTCAATGTTTTTAATTTCTTTTTTAATCTTGGATTCGTTAACGTAAAATGCATTGCTAATAGTCTCTAAATCAATTCCGCTGTTTAAATGCAAGTGTGCGGCTCCTAAAGCAGGATGATTGACTTTAATGCGTGAGTTCTGCATTAATTTTTCAAATTTGAATTTCTCATATAAAATCAGGTCTTTTTCATCCACATCCAATATTCTAATATCACTGAACTGGTTCAATATATCAATGACGCCAGAATAGGCGATTTGGAAAACTTTCCTCTGTTGGCGATCCAGTTCAACACGAATATATGGAAACGGCCCTGTCATTATCCTGCGGTTTGAAACAGAAGTCGTCAGGTAATATCTGAATATATCCCAACTGATCAATGCGGGAGCAACATTTTCAAAAATCGTTCTTTCAATAGTTTCACGGGTTTTCAAATCCCTTTTAAGTGAACGGTTTAACTCATCATAACGGTCTAAATACTTCAATTTTCTAAATTCTTCCTTAATTTTGTTTTCTCTCCAATTTTCAATTTCAGATACGTCAAATTCATCAATGAAATTTGGAGTATAATTATTATATTTGTGAATTATCAAATCGTAATTGTTTATGCGTTTAAAATCAGTCAATTGCCTTTTGAAAATATCGTCACGGATACTGTCAATGATTTTCTCGCCGTAGCGCACATACCCTAAAGCAAGAGCTGTTCTTGCATGCTTGTCATCGATGATTGCCGGCCTTGTTCTATGGAATTCTAATTTTTCGATTCTTACATTTTTTCCATAGGTTTTCCTTAGCTCCTCTTCATAGTTTTCCACAAATTCAGAATCAAAGGTAACCCTTTTTCTTAACCAGCGATTATTTTTATCTTTATATCTAAATAATGGTGAAATGGTCTTTACATGGCCAGTACGTTCCTGCTTTAAAGCGTTAATAACCTTTTTGAATGCGTTTCTACCGTACTTTGACAATTCTGCCATAAGTACCCTGTAATTACCGGATAATGGTAAATATGGAATTATTCCAATCCTGTAAGTGTTTTCTCTGCTGATTTTAAATGAAAATGATTCGCTCTTGCATCTGCATTTGCCTTTTAATTGCTTATATTCAGAAATTGAATATTTCTTGTAGCATGAATTACATTTCAAATATCCGAATTGTTCCAAATGGCCAATTGCAATTTGATGTGAATCAATAGCTGATTTGACTCTGTCCAGAATATTCTTTTTAGCATTTGCCTTATTTCTAAACATCTGGTTATGGCGACTATTTTCACTTACCTCTTCAAGAGAGACTTCACCTATTGACTTATTTCCATATTTATTTAAAGATGTGAATGGAGTACTGTAACCTTGTACTTCCATATCTTTTTTAAGTTGTTTTAGAGTTTCTAATCTGTCATCTAGCTTAAAATAAAGATTTTTGAAATTTTCAAATTCATCGATATCATCCAAACTAATATCATCATTTGAAATTTCCTTTAAGTATTTCTCGGCTTTAATTACTAGGACAGATTCTTCCATGCCAATCAGATTTACTGAATTCTTTCGCCGACTTCACATTCATCAGGAGTAAGCAAAGCTCCGCTTTCACCGGTTGCAAGAATCATTCCTTCAGATAAAGTTCCGAATAATTTAGCCGGTTTTAAGTTAACAAGAACAGTAACTTTTCTGCCTATCAATTCTTCAGGTGAGTAGAATTTGGCTAAGCCTGCTACAATCTGTCTGGTTTCTTCACCAATGTCAACCTGTAATTTCAATAATTTGTCTGACTTTTCAATCTTTTCGGCTTCTTTAACTTGACCGATTCTAATGTCCACTTTGTCAAAGTAATCAATATCAATAATATCACTCATATTTTCATCCTCGCTATCTGTTAAGTTTTCTTTTAATTTTTCTTTTTGAAGGGTGATTACATCATCCTCAATCTTTTTAAATAATGGTTTTGCTTTTGAAATTTCATATCCTTCAGGAAGCTGAACTTTTGCATCCTTCCATTCATCAGGAGTTGATAAATTCAAAATTTTAGCTATTTCATCAGCTTTGGTAGGCAAATACGGTTTTAATACATAAGCCAATGTTTTTGCAAGCTGATTTGATAAATATAAACAGTTTGATGCCTTTTGCATATCCTCTTTTACGGCTTTCCAAGGCTCTTGATCGTTGAAATACTTATTTCCTATTTTAGCTACCTTAAATATTTCAAGCAAACCTTCCCTAAACTCGTAGTTGGATATATATTCACCGACAGTATCCGGCAATTTCTTGATTTCAGCTTCAAATGCTTCATCTTCGGCTGAAGGATTTTTATACTCCGGCACTTTACTGTCAAAGAATTTGCGCGTAAAAGTGAAAGTTCTGTGAAGCAAGTTTCCGATTACATCTGCCAGTTCATCATTGTTTCTCCTTTGGAAATCATCCCAAGAGAAATCTGAATCCTTGTTTAAAGGAGCGTTGATTGTCAGATAATATCTAAGCAAATCAGGTTCAAAGTCCTTTACAAAGTCAGCAATCCATATAACCCAATTTTTACTTGTAGACATCTTTTCTCCTTCAAGAGACAGGAATTCTCCGGCATAAATCATATCAGGCTTTTTACATCCGTAAGCCGTTAAAAGACCTGGCCAAAAGATTGAATGGTGGTAAATAATATCTTTTCCAATGAAATGAACTACATAATCATTCCAATAGTCCTCCCATTTAATTCCAGTCTGCCTTGACCATTGGGCAGCTGAGGATATATAACCCAAGAATGCTTCAATCCATACATACAATACTTTGCCTTTGGCTTCATCCAATGGTACAGGAATTCCCCAATCCATATCCCTTGTTAAGACCCAATCATTAAGGCCTTCTTTAAGCCAATTGGATGCATAGTTTTTAACGTTGGCCGGCAAATTATCATTGTTTTCAATGTAATCTTTCAAATCATCTTCAAATTCACTTAATTTAAATGAATATTGGTAAGTGTCCTTAATTACGGGGGTAGTCCCACATGTCAAACATCTCGGTTCGTCAAGTTCCGTTGGGTCAAGCGCTCTTCCGCACTTTTCGCAATGATCTCCACGAGCTTCAGAGCCACAGGCAGGACATAAACCTTCAACATAACGGTCAGGTAGGAATTTTTTACAGTTTTCACAATATAACTGCTGAATATCAAGTCTATAAATTAATCCTTTATCATATAAATCTTTAAAGAAATTTTGAGCTATTTCATAGTGAATCTCATCAGTAGTTCTTGTAAAATTATCCAGTGAAATGTTCATTGATTCAACATCTTTAACAATCAAATCATGATATCTTTTAGAAATTTCAATAGGTTTCTTATTTTCCTTATCTGCCTTAACCGCTATTGGAGTTCCATGTTCATCAGTAGCACAAACCATCAACACATCATTTCCAACCATACGATTGTACCTGGCAAAAATATCAGCAGGCAAATATGTAGAACGTATATGGCCTAAATGACACGGACCATTTGCATAGGGAAGTGCACATGAAATAAATATCTTAGTCATTAATTTTTCTCCTAAATTTTTTAAGCATAAATATTTATGTTATTCATTGTTTATAAAGTATTATTTTTTCAAGGTAACAATAAGAATTGTCAAATTAAAAATTAAAATAAAAATCATTGTAAAATAAACAAAATAACATTAATTGCAATAAATATTAAAACCATTTGATGACGGATAAAAATTACACGATGAAGTAAATAATGCTTTTAAAAATAAGTTAATTTTTTAATATATGAAAAAAAAATTAATCATCATGGCAGAAGTTTCATATATTAACCCATTATCCATTGAAGGACGAGAAATCATTAAGGATTACGGTGACCTAAATCAGCTTGAAAAAGAAGATGAATACCTGGTTGAAGAGGTAACACACACTACAAACCAGAAAATCTCAGATGATTCATTAATACCTAAATCATATAAGGATTTGGCACTGAAACGTATTCAATGGGCAATAGAGAAAAAGAATAACAAGAATTACAACCAAAACGAATTCGAATACCTGTTGAACGAAGCCATCTATAAACAGGATGTTGTGATATTTCATGTACTCTGCCAGGCAATAGCCACCCAATTCAATACGGGTTCAAGAGAAACCAGACTATTCGTTGAATCACAGGGAATATTGATTCAGGAAAGGCTGGCCAAACTACCTCCATCTTCAAGAGAAGACATAATTGACGAAATTTTAGATGAAATAAAAACAGACGGAGCAATCAAATGGAGTTCCATAAAAGAAGTAATAGCTACCAAAAAACTAAAATTGAGCGAGCTTCTTATAAAAGATGGGGACATAATACTTCAGCAAGACGACTTCCTGTACAATTTTGAAGATAAATTCACTGACAGAAGCCCTGAGAGAATGTATAATATACTTGTTGGAGACAGCGTAAAGGAATTAATCTTATCACGCCTGATTATGCAAAAGACTGAAGAATACATTGCAAGAATCAAAGAAATGTCAGCGCGCGTTGAAATGCATCCCGCAATAGTGGAACTGGCAAGTGAACTGAAAGAGTTCATTCCAGATGAAATAAGCAAATATAACCAATATTATGCAGGCAGCGGCGGAATTTACGGTACAGTCCAAGCAGGAAAATTAAATCCTGATGCATTCCCTCCATGTATCAAAAATACAGTTGAAGGAGTATCTTCCGGAGGACGTAACGATGCAATCGTGCTTTTATTAACTTCATTCGCTTCATATGCAAGATTATATCCAAGAATATTCGCTTCCGATGAAACAATAAAAGTGTCTGACGTTGATCCTGATTTGACCATTACCCAAAATGAGATTTTACCCTTGATATTTGATGCTGCAGACAATTGTACGCCACCATTATTTGAAGATCAACCACAGGAAAAAATCAATATCATATCAAAACTAGGATTTGGAATGCACAGTGAAATAGACATTAACCATGAAGGTGAAACGACCTGGTACACTCCTATGAGCTGTGAGAAAATAAAAATGCACTTGCCGCAGCTATGCAAGCCGGACGGGTCATGCAAAGGCATTAATAACCCATTATCCTGCTACGGTAGGAAAAAATTCCAAATGGATAAAGAGAAAAAAGAAGAATAAGTGTAAAACAACACCTATTTGTTTATAAAATCATTAATTACTTGACCGTCTCTAATTTCAATTGTCCTATCGGCCAGACGAGCAACATCCCTGTCGTGAGTAACAATAATTAAAGTTGCATTAATGGATTCTTGGACAAATCTTAAAACATCAAGTACTTTTTCACCCGTTTTTGTATCAAGTGCTCCTGTAGGTTCATCGGCCAAAATTATTGATGGGAAATTGACTAAAGCTCTTGCAATAGCTACCCTTTGGCGTTCTCCACCAGACAATTTATTTGGTTTTTGTTTTTTCTTATCGAGCAGCCCAACGGCTTCAATGAAAAGGGATGCTCTTTTATGCTTATCCTTTTCAGACATCTTAGCATCCATCAATGGAATTTCAACATTTTCTTGAACGGTTAAATTAGGAAGCAGATTATGGAGCTGGAATACAAACCCGATTTCATGACGTCTGAAATCGCTTAAATCCTTTTGTGTAGCCAAATCAACTCCATTGATGATAACCTGACCGGAATCAGGAGAATCCAATGCTCCCAACATATTCAACAATGTGGATTTGCCGGATCCGGATGGACCAATAATAGAAACAAAGCTTCCTTTTTCAATCGATAAATTAATATTATTTAAAGCGGTGACTTTTCCATCATCATATTGTTTTAAGACATTTACCAATCTAATCAATTCCATCAAATCACCTATTCATACCTTAACGCTTCGGTTGGAGCAAGTTTAGATGCTTTGTAAGCCGGATATACTCCACCAATAATTCCTACAATGATTGTAATTCCAAATGCTATTATAAATGTTTTTGGCGTATAGACAAGTGAAAAACCATCAGTTCCCATGAGTCTAACACCCACTTCAGCTATCAAAATTCCAAAGACCGAACCGATAATTCCAGATAGGGTTGTTAAGACCAATGTTTCACCTAAAATCATGGTCAGTATCTTTCTGCTTTTCCAACCAATGGATTTCAAAACACCAATTTCTTTTGTTCTTTCATATACTGTCATTACCATTGTATTGATTACGCCAATGGCCCCGACAATGATAGCCAAGCCGGAAATGGAAAAAGAAGCGGCATCCAGTATTGCAATAACATCATTAAACATTGATGACATCTCTTCACTGGTCAATGTAGTTAAATTTCCAAACTTCTCTTTAATATTTTTACTGACCAGAGTGTCATTTACGCCTTCAGAGGTTTTAACCAAAATAGAAGAGACAGCTTCAGTATTTGAAATATTTTGGAGCGTTTTTAAAGAAACATAAACACCATTGTCAGTCATCATGCTTCCCGTTTCATAAATTCCAACGATTTTGAAATTATGGCCTAAAAAGCTTAGGTTGCTTCCAACGGTTAAATTGTTTAAATCAGCATACCTTGAGCCGATGATAGCTTCAAATGAACCTTCCTTGTATGTTGTTCCATTCACATTTTTTATTCCTATTAGGTTTAATTTAGATGCATTTAGACCATAGACTGTCGTGCCTAAAACTGGACTTCTGGACTGGACAAACGATTGATTGGATTCACTTACAGACAGCTGCCCAACCGCATCGGATACATTGGTCATGTTCTTTAACTCATCGATTAAAGACATGCTGAGCAAACCTGAACTTCCGCCGACATTTGTTGCATTTGTTATGGTGATTTCTGCACCACCTTCATTGAATGTTGTTTGAACGGAATCTTCCATTCCTGCAGTGATAAGGCCTAAAGCAACTATTGTGGCAATTCCAATAGCTATTCCAATAATAGACAATGCGCTTCGAGTCTTATTCCTAAAGGGATTTTTCAAAATTAACGTTATGAACTTAATGATAAACCCTCCAAAGTATTATCTTAACTATTAAATTTAAGACTCACTTTCATATTTAAATGTTATCTATTGAGGAAAATTTATGGCTTCGTATAAAAAAAGTTCACAAACTGCTTTGTGAAAATTTGAAAGGATTATGATTCTCATCTGTTTTATCATAATATTTATTTAAAATAGCTGATTCCCACATATTATAGTTTAACTGATCATTTTGGGAAAACCTATAAGCCAAAATACCTATATTTCGTGAATATTCATCTATATCATTTTCTTCACAGAAGATGCTGACCATGTCTGGTGCAAACTCTGAAGGCTCATCCTCCATGAATTCCACATATTCTTCATATTCGATTTTTGAAAATAGCTCTTCCGGCTCTATCGGATAATCCGTTGACTTTATGGTGTACAATTCAATATACATCATTGAATCCAAAGGCATTTGGTTATGCTCTATTGATAAGCCTTTAACTTCGCCTGTTTCCAAATCCAAAATGGTATGGCCTGTCTTTTGAGTGGGAAACCAATTGTCATAAGCGGGCTTTACTATTTCTTCTGGCGTTAAACTGGACAATATTGTTTTTAAGTGTTCAACACCAATAACTTCGAATATTTCTTCCATGTATAATATTTTAAAAAATAATATATAAATAGCATTCGGAATATTAGAAACTTATGCAGTGCACATGAAATTAAAAATTAATTTTAATTGAATATATGATTAATAAAATTAATAGTAACTAGCAAATCAGATAAAATAAATGAGAGTAATTTTATAATAATCAATCGATATTTAAAAAACAATGAATCTAAATATTGTTATCTACATGAAAAAAAGAAAAAAATGGAGAGAAGATAATTAATATCTTCTCACCCCCTAAGCAGTTACAGTTATATTGTTGGATACGGCAGCTTGGTCATATCTTGAAGTAATTATGTACTTGCCAGGTAGTAAATTAATGTTTAATTTTGCAATACCATTATCATCGGTTGTTTTTGTGTAGAACACACCATTAATGTTGAATGATATATTTTGGCCAGGATAAGGTTTTCCCTGTTCGGTAACTAAAGTTGCTTCAAATGCAGCATCTTGGTCATACTTTTTGGTAAGGTCCTTACCTGTTAATGTTGGCAATACTTTAATGTTGTTTGAAACTTTACATTCTTTGTATTCTGCTGTGACAATATAATCTCCAGGATTCAAGTTGATGTTTAATTTTGCAATTCCTGAAGCGTTTGTTGTACGTGTGTAGAATACTCCATTAATGTTGAAAGTAACATTTTCACCAGCACCAACAGGATTACCATCATCACCAATTAATTTTACAGTGTATTGTGAAGCGTTTCTGTAATATTTAGTTAAATCATTGTTTTCTACAATTCTTGGAATAACTTTAATATTATTAGAAGCCATTTCACCGGTTTCAGGGTTCATTGCAGTAATTATGTATTCGCCTTGTTGGAGGTTGATATTTAATTTTGCAAGACCTTTATCACCTACTACTTTACGTTCGTACATTACACCGTTAATGTTGAATTTGACAGTAGTTCCTTCAGTCAGGTAGTTACCCTCTGTATCACGGAATGTTGCATAGTATTGAGTATTGTTTCTGAATACTTTGACAAGATCAGTTCCGTTGACAGTAGGCAAGATAGTAATTACAGAGTTAATTGTAGTGTTATCAACTGTAGTGGTTGCATCGTAAACACCAGAACCTAAATTAAGAGCAACAGAGGTAGTTCCATTTGCATTTGTAGTTCTAGAGTAGGTCATACCATTAATAACAACAGCAACTGATTTTTTAGCGATAGGATTGCCTAGATAGTCAGTTACAGTTACAACAAATCTTTCACTTCCGTGGTAGTATTTTGTTACATCCGGAGCTGAAATAATATCTGATGGATCTATTACAACAACAGTAACGTTAGTTTCAATTGGAGTGTACTTCTTATCACCAGAGTAAATTATAGGAATGGTATTGTTTCCGATAGGCAAGTTAGTTAAAACTGCACTGGCAGTACCGTTAATGACATCAACAGTATCATTACCAATAGTTACAGTACCAGTAGCATCATCAGGTAATGTTACATTAACAGTAGCATTCTCACCATAAGTAATATTATCAACAGAGATTGAAATATTATACGGTCTAACTGCTACATCAAATGAAGTGGAATTAAATCCAGAATAATTACCATCTAAAACGAAGACACTAGCAACATGACGACCAACAGTCAAACCATCAACAGCAAAGCTACCAATGCCCTTAATAACACTCACAATATAAGGATCATCATCAATATAACCCCAATACACACCATCAACATCAGCATTAACAATAACAGCTGCAGATTCACCATAAGTAATGTTTCCAATAGAAATGATTACAGATATTGGTTTAGGAACTACATTAAATGTTGTAGTGTTATATGCACTATAGTTGCCGTCAGCAATAGATACAGAAGCTAAAATGTCTTCACCAGCACCCAAATTAGGAATAAATAGAACTCCATCTCCTCCACTTACAGTTAGATTATAGTTTACATCCCTAATATTTACTATGTACTCACCGTCAAGACCTGCCTGAACAACAACAACAGTATCATCACCATAAGTAATATTTCCAACAACAATGATTACAGGTACCGGTTTAGGAACTACATTAAATGTTGTAGTATTGTATGCACTATAGTTACCGTCGACAATAGATACGGAAACTAAAATATCTTCATCAACGAACAGATTAGCAAATGTAATATTTCCTTTACCGTCAGTAACATTTACAGTATATTTCTGATTGTATAATTCTAAAAGGTATTCACCATCAACTTCAGCAACAATATTGACAATAGCATCCTCACCATATACTATATCTTCAACATAAACAACAAGGGAAATAGATTTAGGAGTTACTTCGAATACTGTTTCATTAAATGCGGAATAATTGCCATTAATTATAGTGACATTAGCATCATAACTTCCAACAGTCAAATTAGAAACAGATACATTTCCAGCACCACCTATAACAGTAACCACAAATTGTTCCTTACCTACATAAACAAGATACTCACCATCAACTTCGGCCTCAAGATAAACAGTAGCATTTTCCTCATAGGTTATGTTAGATACAGTAATGTTTAAGCCCACAGCTTTAGTATTAACAATAATTACACTAGAATTAATTTTAGAGGCATTACTGTAGTAAATATCACCTTCAAAAGTACCTGTGACATTATATCTTCCAACACCAAAATTAGGAATAACAAGTTCTTCAAGACAGGATTGTGTAATATTATAAACTAAGTTCATATCCTCATCATATACTCTGTATGTAATGTTTCCATATGCATTGAGTGGAACTTCTACTACATCAATGGTTGCATTTTCACCATAAGTAATTTCATCACTTGTTAAATTGAAAACTACAATAGCTTTATTAACTGTTAAAGTGGCATTAGCATATTTTTCAGCATAATCATCAGTTTCAAATACATAAACGATGATTTCATAAATATCTGGTTTGAATCCTTCGCTTGGGAATGTAAATGTTGCATTATCTTTAACATATAATGTAATTGATTCATTGCCTAAAAATACTGTATAATAATCAGCAACATCGACACTCACATTTATTTCAATCTTATCATTATAGTTAATTACCATATCACTGACTGTTATGTTTGGATTGACTTTGCGAACTTCCACATAAGCCCAAACAGTAGATGGAAGGAAGCTTTTATCTCCCCTATACATGGCTGTAACTAAATAATTACCATGATTCAATGTGAGATTTTCCAATTGATTCTTAGTATACATAATGCCATTCAATACATAGACAACATTGGTAGTAGCATTCTCATTAATAGTCAAATTAACTTTTAATTTTTCACCCTGAGTAATATTTGCTATTGAAACGTTTAATCCCGGATCAACAGGATTGACAGTAAACATTTTAGTTATTTTATCAAATAGATAAGTGTTTGAATTATTATCTTTTGAATTTATTGTTACTTTATAATCCCCTCCAGTAAAAATGCCAGAATTATAGGTGAATTTACTGTCAGTTACGTTGACTGAATAGCTTTTGGCGTTAAAATCCAAATTAACAGTAAAGTCAAGGTTTGTACCGATATCAATACTGCCTTCAATTGTTTCAATTTGTCCATAGTCAATATCGTAAACACTATAATCAATGTTTAAAACATCAAACACTGAATTGGTAATGTTCACATCACAAACACTATAGATGTTTCTGTATTTGTTTGCCTTATTGTTTGTAAACACAGAGCCGTTGACAGTTGCATTCATCAATAATGAAATTCTTAATGCACCGTATTCTGAAAGTGTGTTGTTTGAAAATGTGGATTCGAGAACTGATAGATTTTTGTCCTCACTTAAAACAACATTTTTAACAGTATTATCTGTGAATGTACATCCTGAAATAGTAGTTTGATCACTGGATTGTGAGTTAATTATATAATCCATAGTATTGCCTATGAATATGGAATCATTAACAAGCAGATTGGTGATGCCAAATGTAGTAATAGCATTTCCGCTTTGAGTGTTATTGTAAAATGCAGAACTAATGAGAACATCTTCACAATTGCTAACTAAAATGATACTGAAACTATCTATGTTGTTTGCGACAAAAGCGTTTGATATAACTTTTGCTGATTTCGCATAACTTATTGAAATGAGGCGATCAGAATTGACTGTATTGTTCTCAAATATTGATTCATTAATGAGGACAAGATAATCTGAAGAACTTAGGATAATGCTTGAGTTTAGTATATTATTATAAAATCCTGAGTTAACAATACTTAAATTTCCTTCATTATATATAATATTTGGACCATCAGCAGCATTATTAATAAATATACAACCATCAACAGTCAAATTACCGTAATTGCTAATGACACTACCATGTTTATTATTAAATCCTGTGAATACAACATCACATATAGTAACATCAGAAGTTTTACGAACATGCAAAAAGCTTAAATCGGTTGAATTTGCAATAAAAACAACATCTCCAAGTGAAATTATACTTAATTTCTTACCATCAATTAACTGTCCGAAATTGTCAGCGCCAGAATAGTTTCCTTCCCTTACATAAATGACATCATCATTTGAAGAGTGTTCAATGGCTTCACGTAATGTATCGAATTTATTGCCAGTACTGTTGACAATGAAATTGCCTTCATATTCACTGACTTTGAATCTGGTTGTGTTCACCGCATCGTTATAGTTTTCATCACCCTCACGGACAACCATTACACTGTAATTTCCTTCTCCGACAGTATCCAATGTTAATGTAGCATGACCATCAGCAGTAGTAACATTTGAAAACTTATTATTGAAAAGAATATAGAAAGTTCCGTTTCTACTTGCGCTAATCTTTAAAACCGGAGCAACAGGTGCACCATGCAGGACAACATCATCTACAGTCAGATTGATAGTGACATTTGCCTTATTTATGATAAGCCTGTCACTTATTAATTCTCCATAATAAATGTTACCGTAGCTGTCATAAATGATTTCAGATAATCTAACATCATAAACTCCTTTTGGCAAAATGTCTGTAACGTATTCAAATACTCCGTCTGAAATGGTAACTGTAGCATCTTTATTGTTAACAAAACCAGGCAATGTTACTTGAATGTTCATGTTGAATTCAGGGTTAAGTGTTCCTGTAATTGTTGTAGGGATGCCGTATTGACCATCTGGTACGACCAATATTACATCATAGAAATCAAATGTGTTTAGGCTAAATTGAATATTACCTGCATTGTATATGTTTGCACATTCATCAGCATAGTTAACTCCAAAGAAGGATTTTGTAAGTACCAAAGATCCGTTGTTGTAAATGGCTCCACCATTACCTGTTGCGGAATTGGCAGCAAATGTGGAATTATCAGCAGTCATTGTGTAATTATTATAAATAGCACCACCATCTTTTCCACTGAATCCTCCGTTGAATGTTGAATTATAGATATTTAATTCATTTCCATTGAAAATTGCTCCACCATATCCATTTGCACTATTATCTTCAAAAGTAGAGTTAAAGACGTTTAATGTTCCTGTATTATAAATAGCTCCACCATCTTTACCCTCATTTTCATTGAAAACAGTGTCTTTAACAGATAATGAATTAGTGGTATATATTGCACCACCATTTCTACCATTACTGTTTTCTGTGAAATTGGAAGAGACAATTTCTGCAATTCCATTGTTGTATACTGTGGAAATTATATTGACAACATTGTTTGAAAATTTAACATCATCTATTACTAAAGTTGCATCATTCCAAACAAGAGCCTTATCCATGGAATTAAGTGAAAACTCACTGTTTAATATATTTAATGTCATTGAATTGTAAATGATTTCAGCAGTTTCAAAACCAGTGAATGAACAGTTATTAATTATTAAATTACCGTAATTTTCAATGGTTGCATGAGTTTTTATGGCTCCCTCAGTAAAGCATATGCCGTCAAATACAACAGTATATCCTTCAGCTATTGTAAAGAACCATTTTTCACCGCTTCCGTCAAAAGTAACCTCACGATTTCTGAAATTTTTAAGGGTGAATGATTTTTGGATATCGATTTCCATATTTTCTTCAGTATAATAATTTGCATTTGCATAAATAATGCCATTTGGCTCAACAGCATCAATAGCATCAGTTAAGTTTTCATATACTAAATCATCAGATATGATGAAATTAGGCACTTTCATTTCAAATTTATAATCTTTAAAGACAAATGTATTGAAGTTATGGTCGTTCATTGTAGCTAGAGTATAGTTTCCGCCCATTACATCCTCAAAAGTGACGTAAAAATCACGAGATCAGTTATTGTAAATTGTGTATAAAGGAGTTTCATCAGAGTACAATAAAACCACTGAATCGAATACGTCAGGAGATGTACCGTTAACAGTGACTGTCTGATTGATTTTATCTATTACAAGACTGTATATTGTACCATTGCCGTTAAAGATACAAGATTTCGCAGTTATATCTTCAGCATCAGAACCTGCAAAGTAATTCATCACACGGTTTTCATTTTCCCCTTGGTAGTTATCTAAAAATGTACAAAAGAGAAATGTTGCTGATACAGATTGGGATAGGCCTCCTGAAATATAAATTGCTCCACCCTCATCATTTGCATAATTATTTATAAATGTAGTGTTTAATCCAATGACAGTAGCATCATTTTCTGCAGCAGATGCACCTATATATATGGCTCCACCATAATCAGCATTGTTATTGCGGAAAGTACAGTTGGCTACGGTTAAAACACCTGCTTCAATATCTATAACTCCACCATAAGTACATTTTCCATTGATTACTGTAATGTTGTCAAGTGTAACTGTAGGGCCATCTGTCTGCTCTTCATATGGAACAGGAGGAGTTGTCTCAGTCCACTCTATTTCAGTTTCATATGTTAAAAGTAGGAAGTAATCTGAATTTTGACAGTCAAAGATAACTTCTTCGCCTTCATAAGCTTTGATAGTTACTTCCAGCTCGCCTTCCACATCAATGCCGCAGAATCCATCACCGGAATAGGTTCCACCTCTAATAATAATAGTACCTGAGCCCCATAACTCAACCTTGTCTATTGCTTCTGATAGAGAATCACAATATTCATAATCTGAATCTTCATCGTATTGGAAAATGAATTTACCTTCAGTAGATTCCTGACGAAGATTGTTATCTAAAGAATTACGGATATTTTGATCATTAGAGTTTTCTTTATTTGAAATACTATTATCAATTGAAGATTGGCCATTAATGAATCCCCTAAGGTTTCCTTTGACTTTCAAATTGGCCTCAGTGTAATTTGATAGATAGTTAACACGTTCCTGTGAAGTGACCTTAATTGTGTAATCACCAGGTTTTAATATTTTTTCTATTTCAATAGATTTACTGCCATTAATCAATGTGACTAATTTGTAATCTTCAATTTCAATTATATATATTGACGGAACATTTGTTACAATATTTAGAGTAATGTTGTCGCCATATTCTATTTCCACATCCGCTACAGATATGGTTGGATTAGCTTTATAAACTTCAAAATCAACAGTGGATGATGTAAACGCGAAATCATCATGATTATAGACTGCCACAAGTGTGTAGTTACCAGCGTTTAATATCAAAGACTCGACTTCTTCTTTTGTGTAATACTTTCCATTCAATTGATACTGTAGTGTACCTGTAGCATTCTGAGGTAGTGTTTCAACTACTTTCAGGGTTTCACCATAGGTAATATTGTTAACAGAAACATTAAAATCAATAGGAATATTATTAACTCTAAAAATTTCAGTTATGCTGTCCATAAGATATGTATTATTATTGTTATCTGCAATACTGTTTAAAGTAGCATAATATTTGCCATGTTTCAATATACCTGTTTTATAAGAGAATGTATTGTTTTCAATTCCCAAAATAACGTTTTCACCAGCAACTGTTAAATTGACTGTTGCATAGACATTGATATTGGTACCGATATTTGCTGTACCGTTGATTATTGAGCTTTCACCATATTGAACAGACCCTGCATTTAAAGTAGCATCCTTAACCTCTAAAATAGAATCACGGACTACAGTAAACCCATTGCTGTAAATATGCCTATTTTCTCCAGTGTTATTCACAAAAAGACACTCGTCAATAAATGTTGTAATCTTCGGAGATGTTGCAATAGCCCCTGTTGCTGCATTGTTATTTATAAAGTTACTATTATCAATAAATAAGATGAGCTTTTTATTATAATGGTTTTTGATAAAAATTACAGAACCCATATTACCTTTATTATTATTGAAGATACAGCTTTTAATGTTGGTTTTTGAAATTCCATCGAGGCATATGACTCCGCCGTCAACCTTGCTGTTGGAGTTGTTTTCAAAAGTGGAAGATTCAAGATTAAAGATTACTTCACTATTGTTGGCGTTAACATATATTACCCCACCTTCAAGTTGCGCATTTTCTCCAAAATTATTTTTTATGTCATTTTCCTTGAAATTAGATAGAGTGACACCAAGATATCTGGAATTGTTGCCTACATATATTGCAGATCCTTTAACAGCAGTATTCCCTTCAAAGTCACAAGAACTGATTGCTGCTTCAAATTGAGATATGTTTTTGAAGTGCAATGCTCCTCCTTCACGTGCAGAGTTATTTATGAACTTAGAATTAGTGATTGAAATGTCTTCGTAACCCAATGATGTGACTGCAGCAGTACTTACTTTTAAAGGAGCAACATTATTTATGAAATTACAATTATCAATCTCCAATGAATATCCGTCACTAAATACAGCTGCTCCACCATTTTTGGCAAATGATGTCTTTGTAATAGTATTGTCTGTAAAATTACATGAATTTAGTGTAAGGTATCCATGATTGACTATAGCTCCATAATTGGTATTTCTGTTGCGAATTCCTCTGAATGTTATACTCTCTATATCAACTACAGCATTTTCATTGACTATTATGAAATTAGCGTCATGACCCTGAGCATCAAAGACCGCACCATTCAATGCAATGATATCGAGAGCCTTATCGGATATTACAATTCCTGTGTCTGTATATGTACCGTTTTTAACATAAATCGTATCTCCATTATCGGAATGGGCTACAGCCTCTGCCAAAGTAGCATATTCCACATTTGTACTTAATACGATGAAATTGCCATAGGTTTTAGAAATTGTAAATGAAGTGAAATTCATAGCAAGATAAAAGTTATCATCACCGCTACGCATAGCAACAACTGTATAATTGCCTAAATCAAGGCCAGTCAGTTGCATGCTTCCTTTACCGTTTACAACTTCAAGTTTATAATTTTTATTTTCAACGAAAATAGTGTAATTATCATCCCAATCGGCATAAACATTTAAAACTGGTGTTTCAGGTATTAATACATTATTTACAACAAGTTTTAATGATATTTTAGCTCTTTCAATTACTATTTTTGCATATGCTTCTTTATTTAATTCTAAATAAAATTCATTTCCATATAAATCAGAATAATACTGATGGCCACAGAAATGGTCCGCACTGTCTCCTTGAGTATACATTCCGGCCATGGTGAATTCATGTGTTCCACCTGTCAGTACTCCCATATTTATTTTAAATTTATTGTCTTCAATAGTAAGCAGTTCTCCAAAGAGATTTTCATAATCCTTAACTCCTGATAAAAGAGTGAAATTATTATTTAAATTAGTTCCCCAGTCAAAACCACCCTCAAGAACATAATCAAGGTTATAGGAACCATCCTTTTGAATTAATGTTAAATTCAAATCATATTCATTATACTGTAAATTAATTTTCCTTTTGAGTGATTCAGAGTATATGTTTCTATAATTAGTTGCAATATTTGAATCGAAAACACAACTAGTTATATTTATGAGGTTGTTAGAAAGGCTGGTTATGTAAATTGCCCCACCTTTATCAGCAATATTATCTGTAAACTCAGTACCATGGACCTCAAGATTGCTAGCATATATGGCCCCACCTTTATCAGTAGCCACATTAGCACTAAATTTTGAGCTGGTAACAATTACATTTGAAGAAGGATTTGCATTAATAGCTCCTCCCTGACTGCCAGAATTAGAAGTGAAAGTACAATCATCTATAATTACATTAGTATTTATGAATACTGTTTGACCATTTGAATTGAAAGTACAGCTATCAAGGACTAACTTTGAATTTTGAGCACTAATCGGGTTTCCAGGTTGATTTTGAGAATTGACAATATTATTAAATTCACAATCTGAAATGTTACACTCCAAATTAGTATTGAATTTTAATGCAGCATCTGAAAACTTACCTGTGATAATTATATCTTCCATAGTGAGTTTGGAATTGGAACCCACAGAAAACAGATAATTTTGAGAAGTGGATGAAAAAATGACCGATTCAGAAGAAGAAAGTTTAGGTCCGATTGTTACTATTTTATTTGTAATCTGTACGTTAAAGTTAGCAGATTCAGTGTAAGTTTTGGCTACAACAGAAATTTCACCGGATCCTCCATTAGGAATAGCATTTACTGCGGCACTTAAATTTTCAAATACATTCACTTCCTGCCCTACAGTTAAAACAAAATTAGGTTCTATAATAGTAAAACTTTTATCACCATAATTATATCTTTTTTCCCACTCTTTCATCATGTAAACTGTATAGGTTCCAGCATCCAGATCAGTGAAAGTTGCAGGATTGTTATTATCACAAAGTTTTCTATCATATTCCCCACCATTTTTATATAAAACTGCATAATTTACATCATCGCTAACAGAAGGGTCAATTGTCACTGATTTTTCCGGAGCATCTACATCAATATCAATGGATCCATCTCCTTCAAATAAACAATTGTTAAAATTCCACGTAACAGTACTAGAATCACAGTCATAAGTCTCAAAATCATTTTTGTCGCTTCCCTTTGTATTATTATTGAAATAACAGTTATTGAGTGTAACAGTACAACCATCATATTCAATACAGATAGCTCCACCATATCTATCTGCCTTATTGTTTGTGAACCGACAATTGTTGGCTGTAAGTGAACCTCCATTATCCATATCAATAGCACCACCCAATCCATTACTGCCTGACTGCGATTCAGCATAATTGCTATTAAAGTTACAGTTGTTCAATGTCAATTCTCCTCCTTGAACTTCAATAGCACCACCATCAAATCCCTGTCCATTTTCAAAGTTAATACCATTGATTGTGACATGTGCACCATTATTTATCAAAAAGAACCAGTAATCGTCCTTACCGTTAAAAGTAACTTTCCCCCAATTATAGGGCTGGATTGTTAAAGCACTTGCAAAATCGATTTCAATTTTAAAATCATCAGAATCTGAACTTGCATCGTATATACCGTCATTAATGTATATTGTTCCTCCACCACCCTTTTTAGCGGCACCAACAGCCTCATCCAAATCCTCATACCCGACGCCATTATAATAAAAAGAGTTAGATGATGCCTTAACTAAATTACCGTTTGAAGCAGAGAGCAGCTTTAAATTAGAAGAGGCACCCCCCACTTTCTGATTTAATACTTCACCATTATTATTTACACTAATATTTTCAACATTACTGCCAGTTTCACACCCCTGCGAATTGGCATTGCCTTCTTGTTCAGAAGAAAGGGAATTTGTTGCAGTATTTGTATTATTTCCCTCCTTTTGAACAGCACCATTTGTATCAGCAGCTGAAATTGCACTGATACTTATAATCATTACAAGGAATATTATCAGCAATATTCCAATCGTTTTTTTCTTCATTTAAATACCTCTATGCATAAGGAATTAAAGAATATTCATGAAAAAAGTAAATGAAAGATAAACTCCCAATGGGTTCTTTATCTGCAACGTTACAATAAACACAACTGCCAGAGAAAAGCCATACCAGCATTACAAATCCAATGGCTTCCTAAGTTTCATTTATATTCATTAATCCTCCATATTAATATAAAAATTTTAAAAAAATATTAACAAATAATGTTGATTTAAATGTTCAATATTTTCCTTACTAATATTTACCCTTTTTTTGTTTAATAAATATTATGTTACTTAATGAACTAAAACTATAATGTTTGTTAGTATTTTCCGGCATAACAGAACATTCGTTCTTAATTTCAATTTTTCAACATAACAGAACGTTCGTTCTCTATATCATTTAATAATCATAAAATATAAAGATAATAAATGTATGAATACAAAAAAATTAATTTTAGAAAAGACTTTAAAATTAATGATTGAAAAGCAAAACTCTCTCCTTTCAATTAGAGAAATCAGTGCCGCCACTGGAATTGCTACTGGTGGAATATACCACTATTTTTCAAATAAAGAAGAGATATATGATGAAATTATTGAAATATACTATATAAACTATTACAAATTCAACATAGACAAACTCAGGCAGATAAATGGAAATTCAAAAGAAAAAATCCATGACGTCCTGGTTGAAATTTTTAAGCAAAAAGAAGCAGGAATCAAGATTGAATCAATTGATGAGGAAATAGACTACAGAGTCATATTGTCGATTTTGACTGCAAAAGGATATGTTTATGAAAATACTGTAAAGTCTGTCCAAAGTTCCCTAAATGAAATAGGGGAATTTCTCACAAAAATTATTGAGGAAGGTCAAAAAAACCAGGAAATCCGACAAGACATCCCAATCGAAGACATTGTAGAGTCCTTAATTTTCATTTACTGGGGAATTGAATATAAATGGGAAATGTATATAATTGAGGATATGATTTCATCCTTTGAAGATAGTTTTGATTTGGAATGGGAAAAGATAAGATTCAAAGAATAATGTAATTAACTATGAAAAACATGATGTGGTTAGATGAACACTAAAGACTTGATTCTTGAAAAAACGCTAAAATTAATATTGGAGAAAGGTACAATCGATATTTCAATTAGTGAAATTCGAAATTGTACCGGACTGACAACCGGCGGCATATATTATCATTTTTCAGATAAAAACGACTTATTCGAAGCAATTTTGCAAAAGTATATGATTGAGTATATTAAAATAGATTTTGATAAAATCCCTCTTGAAGGTTCCACAAAGGACAGAATCCATGATTCATTGCTTTATATTTTACATCACTTCATAGATGGTGTGGAAATTAAAAGCATCAATGAAAAAATCAATTGGGCGACTGTATTAATTCTTTTAACCGCAACAGGATATTCCGATGATGAGGTTAACAGGATAGTTTTACAAACAGGAAATGAAACTGGAATGTTTTTAACCAAGCTTGTCGAAGATGGCAAAAGGCAAAATGAAATCAGAAAAGACTTTTCAACTAAAAGCATTGCCGAATCATTGTATAACATGTATATGGGAATTCAAGGTTTTTGGTTAATATTTCCCGATGAGGATATTGATTCAATTTTTGAGAAAAACTTTGAAATGACCTGGCAGGCCATCAAATGCCAGTGAAAACTATTTATCCCCTTTATCTTAAAATTTAATTGATTAAGAGTTATAAAATATATATTATTTAACATCTAAAATACTATTTGGAGTAATTATATTTTGATTGGGTATGATAAAAACTTTTACTCCAATTCTTTATTAAATTTAACTATTTTTAAACGGAATTAAAAATTCAAAACTAACTTTCATCAAAAAATTTCAAATCAACAAAGTTTTTGAAAGAGTCCAATGAAGATTATTAAAAAAATATTTAATATACTAAATAAAAAAATAAATTATAGCCAACCTTGAATTCATTCCTAATTTAGAAGTCGGGAAAAATTCTGCATACTTAATATAAAAAATCACTAAATGAGAGCATGTTTTTATGAAAATTAGTAAACAATACAGGAAAACTGGAAAATATTGAAGAAATTAGTGTTTATGATATTGATAAAAATAAAATTTATGTTCCGTCCCCTCAGGAAATCCCGGTTGATGATGTTCCATTTCCTCAACTTATAAGTAATTTTCACAGGGATGTTGATATTTTTATACCTTATGCTGATAAAAAGGATTTTTTAATCAAAAGAGTTGGTGATTTTTTATTGGGAAGGTTTAATCTCAGTCTTGATGATGTCCGTGGAAGATTATTAAGTAAAATCTCTCCAGTGTTTTATGAAATATTTAGTGAATCCCTTTATGAAGTTTATCAGACCGGCAATCCCAAAGAGCTGAGGATTTTTTATTATGGTGAAGATACATTATCACGGATGGCAATTTGTAAAGTTATCTATGAAATGGGCAGGATATTCCTTATTGTAGACCACATTAACTCTAACGACGGAATCATAGAAAAATTTAATGTTGAAAATCATGCAGAAGATAAAGTTAACATGATTGAATATTTTTCACAGACCGGAAGCTATCGTAAAGTAGACGGGAAATATAGCTGGACTCAGGGAATCTATAATATCATAAACCGTCCTAGAGAGGGACATGATGATTACTACAATATCGTATTTGATTTAGCAATTCCTGAAGATAGAGAGTTAATAGAAGAAATTCTTAATATTATGGATACTGATACAACCCATCATGAAGATATTATTCGAATAAGAACAAATGATGGTGTCTTGAAATTTCTTGAAATCAATTTGTATTCAAATTTTGATGATGACGGTAATTTAATCAGTCGTTATGGATTAATAAACGATATTACAAAATATCCTGAAGATTCAACTGTAAAACCCGTTGATTTTTTACTTAACGGTTTTAAACATAGCCAAAAATTAGCATTATTGATAGAACCTTTAAACGATAAACATTTTGAATTTTCAGAGGGTTTTTATAAATTAGTTGATAAAGATCCTCACGAATATATTCATTCCCTTGAAATTATCCATAATATAGTTGAAAATGAAACTAAAGACAGAATCCTTAAACTGTATAAAGGAGAATTGAATAAGATTGATGAAACTTTCACATATAATGTTAATGGTGATGAAAATAATCAGAAAATCTGTGAATTATATATTGAACGTTTTGAATTTAGTGATTCAACCCACAGTATCGGATTTTTAGCAGATATTACTGAAGAAAGAATGAAACAAATGGAATTACGTGAAGCTAATGAACATCAAACTATCCTGATAAAAGAAGTTCATCATAGAGTTAAGAATAATTTGCAAATTCTTAACAGTTTCCTGAATCTGGAAAAACGGGCCTACAGGGACAAACCTGAAGTAATTATTGATCATATGCAGGCACGTTTGACATCACTTGCACTGCTTCATGAAAAGACATATAATACTCAGGATTTTAAGAATATCAATTTGAAAGATTTCATCAAAGATCAGGACAACCAACTAAAGAATTTAATGTATCTTAAAGAGAATATTGAATTTGAATCTGAAGTTGATGAAGATTTACACTTAACAATTGAAGTAATAACTCCATTGCTGCTAATCATGGATGAATTAAGTATGAATTCAATAAAACACGCATTTCCTGATAAAACAGCTCCGAACAAGAAAATTTCAAAAACCGTAACTAAACTCGATGACAATAATGCCCAACTAATTTTTAGAGATAATGGCGTGGGTATTGAAAATCCTAAAGCTGTCACTAGCAATTTAGGTTGTGAAATCATCAAAAATCTCACAAAACAGCTTGATGGAGAAATTGAGTTGATTGAACATGAAAACGGAACTGCATACAGATTAGTCTTTCCAATTACTATGAAGCATACTATTCATGGATGAAATTTTTATAAAGAACAAAAATTCATTCAAACCAAAATCTACAAGGAATTATTGGGACAGGCAATTGTGCATTTTTCGTTTAAAGCTGTGTTTTGTTAAGAATCATTCAAAACACTGTCAATTATAAAAATAAAACCCTATTAACAAAATAATTAATATATAGATTTTTTAACGGATTTAAGCTAGTACTACGTTGCATAAATATCATGAACATGTAAAAAAAAATAAATAATTCCTTAAAATCTTACGGAACACCTAATTACTAGTGATTTTCTATCAATAACCATTTTTGTAAATTCAAAACTCAAAATTCCAACCAAATTATTTTAATAAGTTAAAAAACATATATCCCCATATCAATTATTTTGGTGAATAATTAATGAGTAAAACTAGGATAGAATGGATTGACCTTGTTCGAGCGATTGCTATTTTAACTGTATTGTATATTCATGCAACAGATGGAATTTATATTATTTCATCAGATGCTATTGTGAATTATACTATTTATTCAAGGATTTTTAATTTTGCATCACTCTTTATCGGACGTATTGGTGTTCCATTCTTTTTGATGATTACTGGTTATCTCCTACTTGATAGGCATTATGATGATGAGAGGATTCGTAAATTCTGGAATACTAGCTGTAAAGGTTTAGTAATTGTTACCATAATTTGGGCAGCGATTTATGTTATCATTTTGCAATTTGTAACGCTTAGCAGTACCCAGGTTAACTTTGCGGAAGCTGGAACATTGTTCTTTTCCCACATGTGGTATATGCCAATGATTATTGGAATGTATCTTTCAATGCCATTCGTTGCAAGTGCTTTAAAACACTTTGATGTTGATACGATTTATCAGGCCACAATCATATTTACACTTTTAGCATTCTTGCTTCCATTTGTGACACTTATCTGTAAAATGCATGGACTTGATGGGGTTGCTATTCAATATTGTCTTGGTTTCAGCGGCGGAATCTATGGAATCTATATCATCTTAGGTTACTTGGTTAAAAAAGGCAAATTCAAGAATATTTCCAGTTCCAAATTATGGATACTTTCAATAATTTCATTTTTAATTTGTGTAGGGTTCCAATACTATGCGTTTGTAATCAATTATGATTTCTTCTTATGGTATGAATTCCCATTCATTCTGCTTGGATCATTCGCACTCTTTGAGTTATGTTCAAGAGTCAAAACTGTTAAATTCTACAGTTGGGTTACAGTAATCTCCAAGTATTCCTTTGCGGTATTTTTAATACACAACCTGTTTAGATTGCCTTTGCTCCCACTTGTTGTGCAATTGCCTTTCTCAGAACCAGTGAAAGCCATTGTTCTTTGGATTTTATTAATTATATTCAGTTTCACGGCTGCTGCCATAATCTATAGAATCCCAAGATTTGGAAAGTATATATTGTATATGAGATAATTAATTAGCATTATCTCTTTTTTTATTTCTTTTAACGCTTTTTTGCTTACAATTAAAGTTATTAATGGGATTCATTTGTTCAACACCATTTATTTCAAATATTTTTCCATGATAATTTAATTTATAAACACTTTCAAAATTCACACTTCACCAAATAATAAATACTTTGACAAAAATAATTCATATTATGTTTTCTAAAGCTACACTAAAAGAAAGGCGCCAATACTATCGTGAGGAATGGGATGAAAAAGACCTTCCAGATTTCATCAAAGATGGAATTAAAAAAAGAGAGTTTGGTTTTGACCATAATGGAAGAGGTCCTAACGATAGATATAAAACTTTCAGAGGAACTGAATCTTTAAGAAAATTCCTCAGATATAAAGCACCATTTGCAGCATATATCTCAGTAGCTTTCTATAACGAGCCAAGAAGAAGACAGGACTGGCAGAAAGCAGAGTACATTTTTGATGTTGATGCAAAAGACATTCCAATCAGATCCTGCGGATGCGACAGTGTTTGTGAAGTTTGTCTAGGTGAAGCTTTAGAAATAGTTAATTCATTGATTGATACTTTAAATGATGATTTGGGCCTTGACAATATTCATTTAATCTATTCCGGAAGAGGTTATCATATAAGGATTCTGGATGAGGAAATGATGACTTCAGGCAGTGAGCTAAGATCAGAAGTGCTGAAATACGTTGCAGGAGCCGAAGTGCCTAAATCACAGTACATTAATACAGATATTTCAAACAAGGCCTTCAACTTTGAACATTTTTCCATTCCTGTCGGCTATCCTAAGATATTTACCCAAAAAATGAAATATAACATCCAGCATTTAAGGGGCGATGAAGAGCTTGACGGCATCAATCCAAAACTGATGAAAGACATTCTTGAAGCTAGACATCACTTGGATAATGATGAATGGGGTTATTTCAAAAGGGATATTGGTCCTAGAAGATATAAAAACTTGGTTGAAGCTATGGCACGTGTTAACTTAGCCACAATCGATGCAAAAGTAACTATTGATTTAAAAAGGATTTTAAGACTGCCTTCTTCACTTCATTCAAAGGTCAGTATGAAATGTATGGAAGTAAAAAACAGAGAAACATTCGATCCATTTAAAGAGGCTGTTCCAAAATTTGTTTATGAGAGAAATGAGTGATTACAATGGATAAAGTACTTAGAGAAATTTTACGTAAAAATCAATTTTTTGAAGAGATGAACGAAAACAGGTTTATTCCAGAATACTTGGGATTGATTGTCAATGGTGTTGTAATTTACAATGTCAATTGGATTGATATTGTAGAAAAAGAACTTGTTTTAATGAATAAAGACATCCAAACACATCCAATAGCTTCATTAATGCTGGAAAATCTTAATTCATTGATGATTATCACTGATAATGGCATAAAAGAAGTTTTATAGGATAGAAATAGAAAAATTAACTTCTATTCCAATCCCAATGGAGATATTATGAACAGATTAACTTAATTCATCCATCATTGTTATTAATTCAGGATTTAATCTGAATGCTTCAACGAAACATTCATTGGCTTCATCAAACTTCTCAAGTTTATTGTATAACATTCCCTTCATCAAATAAGGGAATGGGTCATATGGATTCATCTTGATTGCTTTGTCAACGAATTCAAATGCTTCCTTTTTCTTTCCGATTTCTAGATATGCCTGTGCTTTTAGAAGTATGATCTGTAGTGTTCCATCATCTTTAAGGTTAATGATTCTTTCACAGACTTCTTTTAACTTTTTGTCATCTTCCAAATTCTCATAAACAATGGTTAATGTGGCAAAGACATCCAGATTAGTTGGGTCTATTTCAATTACCTTTTCAGCATATTTCAATGCCTCTTCAATCCTGTCCAGCTGAATGCAGCAGAAAATTAAATTTGTATAGTCTTCGATATCTGCCTTATCAATAGCTATCAGTCTTTTAATGTATTCGCAACATTTTGCAAATTTTTGATTAATGTAGGTGATGTAAGACAACTGTTTTAAAAGCAATTCGTTTTCAGGTTCACATTCCAAAGCATTTTCCAATGATTCCAATGTCTTTTCATCATCATCCAACTCAGTGTAGCACTGGGATAGTGATATATAAGCTTTGAACTTATCTTTTTCATCACAATCCTTTAAAAATACATTTAAAGTTGTTATGGCCTGTTCATATTTTTCCAGTTCCATTAATGCTTTTGCCTTTTTATACAACAATAGTGATGTTTTTTGAGAGTTTTCCAAAATTAGTTTGTCAATGAGTTTTATTAACTCATCAAAGTTTTCTTCCTCTTCATATTTTTTTATCAATTCATCTGTCATGTATATTATTATGAACCTTAGACTATATATAAGTTGTGTTTAAATTATTAAAAAAATAATAATAACTAGTCACTATGCATGCAGATATCCAAAATTTGATTACTAATTTCTTCGATGGACTGGTTCCCATCAATCACATTCCAGTTATAGGTGAATTTTTTTGAAATTTCACGATTTTTAGATAGAGATTCAATATTTTCAAACATTTCTGTTTCTTCATCTCTTGAACCGATTCTTCTTAATGATTCCTCAGGAGTAACATCTAAAAAGAACATTGTATCGGAAGTAGGAAGTACAGTACAAACAATTTTATAGGTAATGGTATTGACAACATTTGGAAGATACATTACGGCTAGAACATATCTTGAAAAAATTAAAACATCAATGCTATCATCATGACTGTATTTGCGAACGGACCTAATCGCATCCAGCCCAAAATAAATAGTGGCTTTGATATGGTTGATTTTACCAGTTCCTAAAAGTGCCTGTCTGGATTTACGACCGTATCTGTTATCGTCACATGGATGTGAACGTACAACTACATTTTTTCCCTGTTTTCTGTAATAATTTGCGAGTAATTCAATTTGTGTATCCTTTCCAGACCCATCAAGTCCGTCAATTGCAATGAATTTCATAGTAATTCCTTGTAGATTAAATGTGTTGTGATGTAAAATAATACATCTTGTGATAAACTACCGATATTTTATAGCTGTTTTTAATTATTCGATAGGATAAAATTCTGTGTATTTGGAGTTCCTTTCAATAGGATTCCTGCCGAGATTCCTTACCATATTGCCTAAAGTTTCGATAGATGCTTCAACACCATCCGGAGCACCGGACGCCTCGGATAACTCATCTCCACCTAATGTACCACCCAAATCATTGGTACCTGCAGTTAAAGCAACCTGTGCAAATCTGAAACCCATTTTTACCCAGGAAACTTGAATGTTTGGAATCAAATCCTTTAGCATCAATCTTGAAACGGCATATAACTTCAAATCTTCCGTTCCAGTAGCCCCAAGATTTCTTTGGCCTTCTAAAAATATTGGAGAATATTCATGCATGAACGTCATTGGGATAAACTCCGTAAAACCGTTGGTTTCTTCCTGCAAGCTACGAATAATGTCAATATGCTCTACACGTTCTTCCAAGGTTTCAACATGCCCATACATTATTGTAGCAGAACCCGGAATACCAACCTCATGAGCTGTTCTGACCGCATCAATCCATTCCTGAACTGTGACCTTCTCGGGACAAATAATTTCACGGGAGCGATCGGTTAAAATTTCTGCTGCAGTTCCAGGCAATGTATCCAAACCGGCAGATTTTAACCTTTCACATGCCTCGGCCATATCAATGCCTGATAAGATAGCCGCATCATTAATCATGGTAGGTGAAAAACCATGAATGGAAACGTCAGGATATGCGCCTTTAAGCAATTGCAATAGATGTTCATAATATTCAACATCAGCATCAGGTAAGACTCCACCCATCAAAGTAAATTCACGAGCACCTTTCTCAACAGCACCATGAGCTTTAGCCAAAATAGCTTCATCATCTAAAATATAGGCATCAGGGTCATCTGCATCTTTTCCAAATGCACAGAACCCACACCTGACTGTACAGATGTTAGTGAAGTTAATATTGCAGTTATTGATGAATGTAACATTATTGCCTACAATTTCCTGTCTCAAAAAATCGGCGGTAGCGAGCAATGGATATAAATCAGCACCTTTAATATTCATTAAATGATTTGCTTCTTCAACAGAAATCTCCTCATCCAGAGATTTAGTTAATATTTTTTCCGTTTTAGAAGAAACCGGTAGTTTACCAAACATAAATATTAATAAGTAAATAATTTAATATATATGTTACTATTATACATTAATTAAGGAAATTAAGATAATTTAAAAGATTAAAAAGATGATTAGTATGGATAGTACTGAAGCTATTTATAATGGACTAAAAGATGCGGGAATAAACTTTATCGTAAGTGTTCCATGCGTCAATTTAACAAGATTACTAAATTTGATTGATGAAGATGAAAACATCACCCATATTCCTGTTACACGTGAAGAAGAAGGAATAGGACTATGTGCTGGAGCTTACCTTGGAGGCATGAAAACTGCAATCCTAATGCAGAATTCCGGACTTGGAAACTCAATTAATGCACTCAAATCCTTAACGGAATTGTATGAATTCCCACTAATTATGATAATGAGCCACAGGGGAACTGAAGGAGAAAGTATTTGCGGACAGGTTCCAATGGGACAATCTACTCCCAGAATTCTGGAAGCAATGGATTTTAATTTCTTTAAACCAGAAACTCCTGAGAAAGCATATGAATCCGTTGTAAAATCATGGGAATTATCCGAAGAACTGAAAAAACCCGTTTCAATACTTTTAGAAATTAAATATTGGTGATATTATGCAAAGAAGAGATGCTATTGAAAAAATAATGGAATCAATTGATGATGAGTTGATTGTTTGTAATATTGGATTTCCATCAAGAGAATTGTATGATATCGAAGATAGACTCGAAAATTTCTATATGATTGGATCTATGGGACTTGCATCATCTATTGGCTTAGGCTTAGCCATTGCAAAACCAGAACATGATGTCGTTGTAATTGATGGAGACGGATCACTTTTAATGAATATGGGCTCATTAGTTACTGTTAACGCCTGCAGTCCAAGAAACTTAACCTGGATTGTAATTAACAATGGAGCATATGGTTCAACAGGCAATCAGGAAACATATGCAAAAGACCTTAACTTAGCCGAAATAGCCGGCAGTGTAGGACTGAAAAGCCACTGTTTTGAGGATATTGACTTAAAAGAGATTATAAAAAACGATGAATGCAATTTCATTTCATTTGAATGTGAACCAGGTAACTCAAGCGCACCGATTATTGAGTTCACACCAATATTTATAAAAGAGAGATTCATGAACTCTCTAAAAAAAATAAGTTAAAGAGAATTAAATTATAATTCTCCATTTTCTTTTCTTTTTTCTAATAATTCAAGACCTAAGTCGCCTAATTTATATTTTTGGATTTTTCCACTTGTTGTCAATGGGAATTCATCAACAAAGAATACGTATTTAGGGACTTTATATCTTGCAATGCTTCCAATACAGAAATCACGGATATCAGCTTCTGTAACATCATCAAAGCCATCTTCCTTAATGATGAATGCTCCGACAAGCTCACCATATTTCTCATCCGGAATTCCTGCGACCTGCACATCCTGAACACATTCATGAGTGAATAGGAATTCTTCTATTTCTCTTGGATAGATGTTTTCTCCACCCCTGATAATCATGTCTTTGATACGGCCAACAATGGAGTAATATCCATCTTCATCAACTGTAGCCAAGTCTCCTGAGTGTAGCCATCCGTCCGGTTCAATGGTTTCAGCTGTCTTTTCAGGCATATTGTAATATCCTTTCATTACATTGAAACCTCTGCACATAATTTCTCCGGTTTCACCAGGACCCAATTCCTCACCGGTTTCAGGATCGACAATTTTAACTTCAATATTAGGGAATTTTCTACCTACAGTATTGATTTTTTTCTCAAATGTATCTGCAGCATTGGTTTGAGTAAAACCTGGACCTGCTTCAGTTAATCCATATACACTGGTAATTTCCTTCATGTTCATTTTTTCAATTGCATCCTTCATTGTCTCGACAGGACAGGTTGAACCGGCCATAATGCCCGTACGTAGGGAACTCATGTCAAACATATCGAACATCGGGTGGTTCATCATTCCAATAAACATGGTAGGTACACCATATACAGATGTACATTTTTCTTTTTGGATGGATGAAATTGCAAGAAGAGGATCATATTCTTCAAGGACAACCATGGTAGAACCATGAGTGATAATGGCCATTACACCTAAAACAGTTCCAAAACAATGGAATAAAGGTACTTGGAGAAGTAATCTGTCTTTTTCTGTATAATTCATATTTTCTCCAATATAATATCCATCGTTAATTATGTTTCTACTTGTAAGCATTACTCCTTTAGGAAAACCTTCAGTACCGCTTGTATACTGCATATTGATAACATCATATTGTGTTACTGCATCTTTTACTTTCTGATACTCTTCCTCATCGTAATTCATACCAAGCAATAGTAATTCATTGGTATTGTACATTCCACGATGCTTTTCTTGGCCTACGTGGAAAACATACTTTAGATAAGGGAATTTTTCACTGTTTAAGTTACCTCTTGCACTATCCTTTAGTTCAGGCACGAGTTCATGGATTATGTCAAAGTAACTTGTATCCCTAAATCCATCAGTCATTGCAATGGCTTTCATTTCAGATTGTCCAAGCACATATTCTAACTCATGTGATTGATAAGCCGTATTAACCGTTACGATTGTTGCACCGATTTTTGCGGTTGCAAACATATAGGTTAACCATTCAGGGACATTTTTAGCCCAAATACCAACACGGTCTCCTTTTCCAATGCCTAAAGCTAAAAATCCCTTTGCAATATTGTCAACTCTTTCGTCAAATTCTTTATATGAAAATCTTAAATTTCTATCCGGATAAATGATAAACTCATGATCAGGCTGTTTTTCTACTTGCTTTTCAAAAAACTTACCAATAGGAAGTTCCGTAAATAATTCACTCATTTTAACACCTTACTATTATAATAATTTTGTAATATTTAATTTCATTCGTAAAAAAGTCTAATTTGCCAATTTGCTCAAATTTTTCAATCTCAAGTCCAAGTCTGGTGCAAAATATCTAAAAATGTCGTTTTCTTCAAATTCAAATTTTCTTATTTCTTGTTTTACGCTTATTTTAAACATTTCAATCCAGCTCCTTGATTCTAGTATGGTGTATATAATACTGCTAATATTTTAGATGCTTTTTCGCCACTTGCGTGAAGATGGTGTGGAACCACTGAATCATAGAAAATACTGTCACCTTCTTTTATTGTGAAAGTATCCTTTCCATAAATGACTTCAATTTCCCCTTCTAAAACATAAATAAATTCTTCTCCTTCATGTGAGGATAATTCCTTTTCCCCTTCTTCGTAGTCAATATCGATTATGAACGGGTCGATGTTTCTGTCGATTTTACCTGCTCCTAATGAGTGGAATTCTAAATTGGTTGAGTTAGTTACATCTTCTCTGCCTGAGAAATATAATGAACTAGTTGGTTTTCCAGCTCTTGTTACAACAGGCCCTAATTGTGGAGTGTCATCAAGAAAAGTTCCAAGTCTAACACCTAAAGCTCTAGCCATTTTAGTTAATGGAGTAAGTGAAGGAATAATTTCTCCAGCTTCCATAGCTTCAAGAACTTCTTTTTTTACATTACTTTTTTCTGCGAGCTCATCTATGCTCATATTCTGTCTTTCTCTAATACTTCTTATCTTTGAAGCAAATTGTTCGTTTTTTTCCATAATATCACTTTTTTACAAAATTTATACTAAAAATTTTAGTATAATATAAATATTTATAATTATTCAATATAAAACTTTGTGAAAAATGGCTTAAAAAGGAGAATTTAAAAAATATGATAAATTAAATATGTTCAAAAATGTACATTAAAAAAAGAAAAAGAAAAAAAATTAAAGATCCAACTCTTCAATTTTTTTGTCGAAATCAGTCAATTTACGAGCCAATCCTGAGAAATATGGGATATAAACTTTTGAAAACATGAGTCTTTCAGGATTTTCATTTAACTCGCCTAAAGTTTCTTTAATTCTTTCAACCTTACGTTCAACTTCATCATACATTAAATCTCCAGGGAATTCCCCGATGAATACCCCATCAGCCCCATTTTCTAGAGCATATTTAATATGGTTTGGCCTTACACGATTAACTGAAATAACTTTAATAATATGGATTGATTCCGGATAGGATAATCTATTGACCCCAATATTATCAGCGGCAGTATAACCGATATTATCTAAAAATACTAAAATCATACGTTGATCAGGCTGTTTTTTGGATAAAACACCTTTAATAGTTGCCATAATCTTTTCATCAATGTTACCATTAACATGAATGGCTTTTTGCCTGCATCCAACTAAACATTTACCGCAACCGTTACAGGACATCGGATCAATGTATACTTCATCGTCCTGTATGCTCATTGATTTATATTTACATCTGCTGATACAATCCCCACAGAGTATACATTTCTCTTTATCGATTTCTGCAATGAACGGTTCGATTTCTACACCACCATGATTATATTCGGAAACTTTTGATGCTGAAGCGGTTGCCTGCATGATGGATTCAGTGATGTCTTTTGGATCCTGTGCCGTTCCACAGACAAATATTCCCTGCACATCAGTTGTTACCGGTTTGATTTTCGGATGTGATTCTTTGATAAAACCATCTTCAGTTGTACCTATGTTTAGAATCTCAGCAATTTCGCGAGTACCATCTGAAGGTTCCATTGCGGTTGATAACACTACCATATCCGCTTCAATTTCAATGAATTCACCTTTTAAAGTGTCTTCTGTTCTGACGATGAAATTATCTCCTTTCTTAACAACTTCACCAGGTCTTCCACGGATAAATCTAACTTCATTTTCCTGAGTGTGCTTATAGTATTTTTCAAACATTCCAGGAGTCCTTACATCAGTGTAACAGATTACAACATCAGTTTCAGGGTATTTATGTTTAATAATGTTAGCGTTTTTCAGTGCAACGGTACAACATATCTTAGAGCAATACTTATGTCCGTCAGGCTTTTCATCCCTCGAACCTACACACTGTATCATTACAATCCTTTTTGGAATCTCACCATTAGCTTTTAGGAGTTTTCCTTTCGTTGGACCATTTACACCAGTTATACGACCCAATTCAGACTGAGTTATTACATCATCATATCTATAATAACCATATTCAGGCCGTTTAGACATATCAAAGAGTTTATGGCCAGTTGCAACAATGATTGAACCAACTTGGAGAAGCATCTTTTCTTTCCTGCCTTTAAGCTTAATAGCCCTCATGTTACAGACTTTTACACACTCACTACATTTAGAGCAATTGTCCATATCAATTACATAAGATTCAGGATAGGATTGACCAAATGGCCTGTATATTGCTTTTCTTGTGGATAAACCGTCATTCCAATCATCCGGAACTTCAACTTCACAGACTTCCTTACATTTACCGCATGCAATACATCTTTCCGTATCAACATATCTAGGTGATTTTTCAACAATCAGATTATAGGTTCCTGCACGTCTTTCAGCTTCAATTACTTTTGCATTTGTTATGACCTCAATGTTTTCATTCCAGACAAGCTCATTCAATATAGGATTTAAAAGACACATACCACACTCTTCAGCTATTTTAACCGGTGAGAAAACTTTACCAATTTTAGCCATGTGCCCTCCGATTGAAGGGGACTGTTCTATTATCGTTACTTTGATTCCCTGTTTTGCAAGAGATAAGGCCGCATTCATTCCTGCGATTCCACCACCAATAACAGCAACTTCATCAGGAGTTTGACAATAAATCGGATCAACTGCATCAGATTGCTTTAGCTTTTCTATTGATGCGTTTATTAATGTAATAGCCTTGTGTGTAGCCTTTTTTGAATCGGAATGAACCCATGAACATTGTTCACGGATATTAGCCATATCCATCAAATAAGGATTTAGAGGTTTAACATAATCCTGAAATGTTTTTTCATGACTTATCGGAGAACATGCTGCAACAACAACACGGTCCAAGTCATAATCAAAGATTGCATCACGAATAATCTTACGACCGTTTAGAGAACACAAATTCTCAAATTGACCTACAAATTCAACATCCAATGATTCTCTAACTTCATCTAAATCAATGACATCAGAAATATTTCCTCCACATTCACATAAAAACACGCCAACTTTTAATTCATCTCTCATTTGTCAACCTCCTTTAAGTCTTTTATTACTGAATCAATTGGTACGGTATGGGCCTTAACACCAATTACTTTATCAAAGTCTCCACCCATTGCCAATGCAATAAATTGAGCAATATTTAAATGTATTGCCTTAAAGGTTCTTCCTTCACGTTCGGAAATTAAATGTTGATATCTATCAAATTGAATATGGCAATTAGGACATAAATGAATAAGAATTTCAACATCTTCATCGCCTAATGCATTCATTTTATCTGCAGTTGCAGTAAATGATAAATCCGGATTTGAATACCTTTGTCTAAATCCAGTTCCACAAGTTGCCCTTTTGTGGTCATACCAGCCGATACTTTCGCAGCCGCACGCTTCAACAAGCTCATCTAATATATTGGGATCTCTAAAACCTGCAATAGTATCCTCATAGTGAACTTTACAGTAATGACAACCGTGGTGGGTTGCAATTTTATATTCGCTTAAATCATATTTAATATGTTTTTTAATTTCATCTTTTTTACCATAAAGAATATCTACTACATGGAATATGTTTTCAGTTGGATTTAAGTCATCTTTTTCGTATTTTAAGTGACTTAAACCGTTTTCATCAAATAATTGATTAATATGATCTCTTAAGTCGTCTTTCTTATTAAGTAGTTTAACAGATTTTTTATTGATTGCATAACATGTTGCACACATCATCACCAGATTTGGCCTATTGAGATTTTTAGCTATTTTAAAATTACGGGCGCCAATAGCTGATGTGTCAATTTGATTAAATACATCAGAATAATGGCCTAAACCAGTACAACAGGTTTGCTTTTCAGATATCGCATAATCAATACCCAACTTATCAAAAACAAATTTAGTTGATGACTCTACACCAGGATATTCTACACTTACAAGACAACTTCTGAAAAGTAAAATATTTTTATCAGGCAGGGATTTCATTTTTCCACCTCCTGTGAAGCTCTGATTTTTTCAATCTTTTCTTTAAAGCCCGTGATTGTTAAGATTAAACTAACTTCATCAATAACGTCTTTTGGTGGCATTAATGGAGGGTCTAATTCTAATTCTTCACGAATATCGACCAGATTATTTCTAAAATCCCACCATCCCGGAACATCACGACCAATATCCTCAAAGAATATCTCCGGAATAGCACCAATAGCTGCTGTGAAATAAGAATCCGCAAATCCCATATACTCATAGAGTTTATCATAGCCTATTTCATTGGATATTGCTATTTGCTTTAGAATTTGGTTTACTTCACAAACACTATTTCCCACAGGACATACACTGTGACAGGTATAACAATAGAAACAATTCCAAATTAAATCATCTTCTAAAATTGAAGTGTCACCCTCTAAAACCCTTTCTATGATTTCCCGAGGATTATAATCTGAGTGTCTTGCCGCAGGACATGTTGATGTACACATTCCACATTGTACACATTTTAAAACTCCTTCATCTTTTGAGTTTTTTACATCACCAATGATTCTTTCTGCAAAATCTATTGGTGAATCATCAAGGTTCTGTTTTGAAGTCATTTATTTACCTCATAATTTAAATTCTTGATTTTTAATCAATTTCTTCAATTCAAGCGCTAATTTATTTGCCCTTAATCTATCTGATTGTCTACAAATAATAGGAATATTTACATTTTCACCATTGATTTCCAAATCAACGTCCCCAGTATTCATTTCAAATGCATTGTGACGGCAGAAATTAGCACACATTCCACAGCCAAAACAACGTGATAAATCCAACATGTCCCCTTTAAATGCATTAGTCGGACATATTTCTTCTACTTTACATTTCTCACAGACAGAACATTTACTTCTATCATATTGTGGTCTTAAATCATAACCTGACCACATTTCATCATAATTAGTTTGAGTTAAAGGCAAATGGCGGCCTTTAATATCTGAAACAGGCAAATCGATTTCTTCATCTGTTACAAGTAAATTATTATAAATTTCTTCATTTAAAACAGGTATTGGAATAGCTACGGTATTATATATTTCTGCCCCTTGGCCGGTTTTAAATCCACCTATATAATACGGATTCATTTGAGTAAAATCTGCTGAAAGCATTAAATTAGGTTTTTCAGCACTTGATCTTGTTCCATCCCCTAAAATAAATCCTTGAGTGCCATTTAACAATACTTTTACACCAGTTTTAATTACGTTGTGAGGTATATCATTTTGCAGAGGATTTAAATCTCCACAACCGGAAAATGTTATCCCTGACAAATTACCTTCAAGAGGTATGGCTGCAAAGATTGATGCGATTGCTTCTTTATTTGGATTGGTAAAAGCAGTATAGTTTTTAAATGCCATACGTGAACCTACAATCTGTGCTCTTTTAATATCCTCATGGGTTATTGTATTTTCTATTATTTTTCCATCAACACTTTCAACTTTAACATCAATGGATTTTCCTTCAAGTATATCTTTTAAAAGGAACCCTCCACCATAATTTATATCATCCATAGAATGTGTTGTTCCATGCAAAATAACATCAACAACACCTAACCATTCATTAGGACATGGCCCAGGATAAGCCGGAACTCCATTTAAATAAACGTTTTTAGCTCTAATGAATTCGCCAGGTTCTGATACATAGAAATTTAGAATCGCCGCTGTACCGCTCATCACACCACAAGTTCCTGTGGTTACTACATCAACTTCATCAAAACTAGGCGCATCATCATTTTTAACTAGCTTTTTAAATTCTTCTGCTGTATAAATATTGGCTTCGCCATTTTCAATCTTTTGATTGATTTGATTTATAGTCCTATTATTCAATTTTAAACCTTCTTTATATCTTTCCAACAGTATCTCCTCTTAAACCTTGTCTTAAGGTTTCAAGAGAAGTTATATCATCACTTGAGACATTTCCTAAGTTAACTGTATTTCCAAGTTTCAAAATGAAATAAACTTGTTGGTCTTTATTTGGAGCTTCCCAAAGTATTTTTTCATTATCAATATGTTCTAATATATAATCTATTTCATCATCTTTCGCTTTTCCTGATGCATCGAATATTCCGATGTTTTTTCCACCTTCTCTTGCTTCAACGATTATTAAAGAAGATCCTGCATCGAGTTCAGATTGCATCAGTTCAATTCTTTCATCCAAGGACAATTCCTTATCCAAATTAGGGTCTTTTTTACCTACTTCTGACAATACTTCAAATCCATTTGCTCTAGCTTTTTTAATGGATTCTAATTTATCCTTATGGTCTAAAGTAATAGAACCATCAGATATCTCAATTGCCGGAAAACCAAGTTCATGAGCCCTAGTGAAAAATTCATCCAATTTACCATTCATATAAGCCAATTCAAATAATGTACCTCCTGTATATGGAGTAATGTCATGAGCTTTATACATTTCCACTTTTGCTTTTATGATTTCTTCATCATGAATTATGGATGTTCCCCATCCGAATTTTAAATAATCCACATATTCTCCTGAAATATCCATGAGACTTTGAGCTGTTTCAAGACCTAAACCTTTATCTAAAACCATAGTAATGCCTTTACTTCTAGGTTTTTCTTCACGTTTATTTAATAAAAATTCAAAAGCTTTCAAGATTATCACATTCAATTATTATATTTAATTAATTATTGTAATTTGTTATTTAACTACTTTATCCAAAATTTTAATTTTTCAAATATTTCTCCTTAATCTAGGCAATATTTCCATAAATTCATTTAATGCTATTTCATAACTTTCTAAATTCTCTCCTTTGATTAATCCGTTTTCAAATATTACCAGATTTTCAAGTTCAATTTTATCTTTACTTTCATCAATACTCTCATTTTTAAGTTGTTCTTTTGTATTCTCAAGATTTATTGTAAATGGAAGCTGGTATGTAAATGAATTATCATTAAAGTCTATGCTAATATATTCATCATCATCAATCTCTGATAAGTTTAAAGTTACTTTTTTAAATCCTTTATCTTTTAACTCTTCTTCGATTTCATTGAAATTATTTAATAATTCATTTGTTTTATCCACTTCAATGACTGCAATATCTCCTAAATTTCTAACTTTAACAATCTGACAGTCAGTGTTGTTTAAAATGTAATTTTCACAATAATTGATTTGCTCTATTTTTTCCTTAGTGGCTCGAGTATTTGTTGGAAACCTTGTTAAAAGACATGTTGTTGATTTTGAATAGGGAATATTATTTCTATTTAAATATTCATGGATTTCTTTTGATGTTAATTTGGCTTCAATGAATGGGGTTTTAAAGTTCTTCTTATATGTTATGAGTATTCCTGGCCTATCTACCACTAAATCACTGATGTTATTTCCATCGCAAATGAAATCAAAGCCTTTTTCAAGAGCCAACTTTTCAATTTCTTCATACATCAAGTTTCTACAGTCATAACATCTGCTAGAATCATTAGCCAAAAAATCCCCATTTTCATAAAAATCAATGTCGATTATTTCATGATTTATCCCAAAGGATTTTGCTGACTTTTTAGTATCTTCTATAAATCCATTAGGAAACATATGGTTATTAATGGTAATAGCCAAAGTATTTTTTGCAACTTTTGAAGATAGATAAACCAGCAATGTTGAATCAGCACCTCCTGAAAAGCCAACAGCTACTTTTTTACCTCTTAATATGTTTTTTACAATATCAATCTTATCTTCTAAGTTCATTTTTATCCCATGAATACTGGATTTATATTTTAATATAAAAATCATCTTTTAAACAATTAATGTAATATAACAATCGTTAATATATATAAAATTTACTATCAATTTTATTGGATTGCAAATATTTAAAAATATTTTAATAAAGAAATAGTTATATGCATTTTGAAGAAATAGATTTGGATCAAACCCATATACGATTAACAACTGATTTAGAAAATAATAATCTAAAACAATATATTTTCAAAATCAGACATGATTTAAAAAGGCATATCCAAAGAAATAAAGACTTTTTACTTTCATTAGAACCATTAAAATGTAATGACGATAATTTAAGTCCAATTGTTTTAAAAATGTATGAATATTCAAATTGCGCTGATGTTGGCCCTATGGCATGTGTAGCCGGAACAATATCTGAAATGAGTCTCAATTACTTGATGAAAAACGAATCTTCTTATTCAATCGTTGAAAATGGTGGAGACATAGCTTTAGTAAATGATGAAAAGGTATTATGTGGAATTTATTCAAATAATGAAATATTGGGAAATAACATTGCATTTGAAATAAAAAAGAGAAAAACCCCATTGGGAATTTGTACTTCATCAGGCAAAATAGGCCATTCCATAAGTTTCGGTGAATCTGATAGTGTGACGGTTATTTCCAAAAGCCCTTCAATAGCCGACGGACTAGCAACAAGAATTGCTAATGAAGTGAAAGGTGAAGATAGTGAAGAAAAAGTTGCAAACGCATTGGAGATAGCTGAAAATTATAGGGAATTTTACAATGGAATATTAATTATATCTGATGAAAATGTTGGGACTGTCGGCAAGCTACCAAAAATAGTTGAGAGTAATGAGTTTAAGGTGATGTTATGAATCTTGGAATAATTGGCTATGGAAATATTGGAGAACTCCTCGTGCAAAACATATTGAACATTGCAAACGATGATTTTAATAAGTTATACATTTCAAATAGACACATTGATAAAATAGAATTTCTAAAAGACAATGAAATAGTAACATGTACTGACTCAAATACTGAAGTTTCTAGAAATTGTGAAAAAATAATAATATGCGTACAAACCCCAATGTTTTTTGACGTATTGGAGGAAATATATCCCGACATCAATGAGAATACACATCTGATTTACTGCTGTGCAGGCATAGACAACAAAAAAAGGCTTGAAAATTATCCGAACAATATGACTTGCATTATTCCAACAATTGCCTCAACATACGATGGCAAAAATCCTAAAAAAGGAGTTTCATTAATCAAACATGATGAAAACGTTTCAACTGAAAACAAAGATTATATTGAAAAATTGTTTAATGAATTTAGTGACATCAAAATTGTCAAAGATGAAAATGAACTGGAAATATTAACATTTACAACCAGTTGCATGCCCGCATTTATATCATTGGCAGTAGAAAAACTAGCCAGCCAACTCTCTTTAAATTCAAGCATTGATAAGGAAGAATTCCTAAAATTGCTTATTACTACCAACATGTCCACATCACAATTATTAAATGAAAATACATTCAATAATGAAGATATAATCAAAAAGGTAGCGACAAAGAATGGAATAACAGAAAAAGGCCTGAGATACTTGGATGATGAACTTATTGAAGTTTATACAAATTTAATTGGGAAAATAATTTAAAAAAAGTTGCATTAATACTTATCTTTAAATATGATTAAAAATAATATTATATTCATAGAAAAAAGGTTAAAAGTATACATTAATTCAAAATATAATATGATGAATTAATTAAGATAACAAAATGGATTAGATAAATATGTATAAAGATGAAATGATACAATTACATCAATTTTTGGTTTATGTTTTAAAATACTTAGCAGAAGATGATCAAATTACTAACGATTGCAGCGAATACATATCACTTAAAATAAGCCCTCACCACATTCACAAGACAAAAGCAGAACACAAGCATGCTATCTTTGTTCTCTGTAAAATTATTTCTGAAGTAATTGCTGATAAAGACAACCATTCAATACCAGATAATGTTTGTAATTCTTTAGCAGATTTAGTTACACGATCAGAAAAAGAGATTAAGATGGCTTAATCCTTTTTTACCACCAACTATCACAAACCCACCAACTTTTTTTTTCAAAATATTAATATAAATCCTAATTAAAATATAAAATCATGACTAATTTAAATAAGATGCTCTGTCTTGTAGATGGTGAACATTACCTGCCAGTTACACAGGAAGCGATAGATACCTTAAACAATTTAGAACACATTGATATTTCCGCCGTTGTTTTTATTGGAGGAACTGAAAAATTAAGGGATGATTCAGAAGAGTCATATTCAAAGGTTTTGGGCGTTCCAGTTCAATTTGCAAAAGATAAAGATATTCCCTATGACATTATTGTTGACATGATTAGAAAATATGATGTTGACACAGTAATGGATTTAAGTGATGAACCCATCTTAGATTACCCGAAAAGATTTAAAATCGCATGTAAAGTATTAAATGAAGGAATTACTTACGAAGGACCTGACTTCAAATTTGAACCACACAGCGAATATGATGTTATGGAAAAACCATCAATAACAATACTCGGTACTGGAAAACGTATTGGAAAAACTGCAGTTTCAGGATTTGTGTCCAGATTGATTGATAAAAATGGATATGAACCATGCGTAATAGCTATGGGAAGAGGCGGACCTGAAGAACCAGAAATCGTTCATGGCGAAAAGTTAGAAATTTCAGCAAAATACTTATTAGAACAATCTGAAAAGGGAGTTCACGCAGCTAGCGACCATTGGGAAGATGCTTTAATGAGTAGAATCCTAACCATTGGTTGTAGACGTTGCGGTGGTGGAATGGCAGGTGAGGTATTTTTAACCAATATGAAAAAAGGTGCAAAATTAGCTAATGAAGTTGATTCTAAATTTGCAATATTTGAAGGCAGTGGAGCTGCCATACCTCCTATTAAAACAAATAAAAAAATTGTATTAGTCGGAGCCAACCAACCATTAAGTAATTTAACTACATATTTCGGCCCTTATAGAATCGGTTTAGGAGATTTGGTAATTTTAACAATGTGCGAAGAGCCAATGGCCAGTACAGATAAGATTGCTGAAATTGAAGAATTTATAAAAGAAAACAACCCTAATGCAAAAATAATTTCAACGGTATTTAGGCCGAAACCACTAGAGGACATTTCTGGAAAAAAAGTTTTATTTGCAACAACTGCACCGGAAGATGTTAAAGATAAATTAGTTGATTATTTGGAAGAAAATTACAGTTGTGAAGTTATTGGAACTACTGCACATTTATCTAATAGGCCTTTATTAAAAGAAGATATGGCCAAATATCTGGATAAAGCAGATGTAATGTTAACTGAACTTAAAGCTGCAGCTGTCGATGTTGCAACAAAAGATGCAATTAAAGCAGGCTTAGAAGTAGTTTACTGTGATAATATTCCTGTTGCCATTAAAGATTCATACCCTGATTTAGCTAAAAGTGTTATTGAATTAGTTGATGGTGCTATTGATGATTTTAATGAATCATCATAATTTCTTTTTTTAAAAAAAAAGTAGTCTTTGTTATATTATAAAGTTTTGATGGAATTATTAAGAGTTTGGAATATTCAATCCATGGTATTTAAATATTCTAAAACATCTAAAGCTAAATCTGTATTTTTATATAATCTACCTTTATGAGCCTCCTCATTTAAACAAACAACCAAACCATTCTTTTTTAAATCAGCCAAAACATTAGATATGTGGTTTGTTCTAACACCAATTTTTTTTGCAATATCTGAAGGTATTCTAACACCATTTCCAATATATTTTATTACACTAAGCCTATATGAAGAAGCCATTACATAACCCAATATATTTAAAACTTTTTCATCATCCATAATAATATTAAGTTCACTATTATTATATATACATTTT
>JAILDN010000011.1 GCA_024689425.1 Methanobrevibacter sp. | reverse complement strand
AATGGTATTTGTTCTATTGGTTATTATTTATTTAATATTTTCAGAAATAGCATTTTATTATCATTTAAATAGATTAATTGGTGTTAATCTTTACACTATCGGATTAATATTCCTAGGAATTGTATTTTATATCATAGGTATTGTATTATCAAATTATTTTCTTAAGAATAAAGAAATTAATATAAATACTGAAAAAATAGATAAGATTTTCTCGGAACGTTTAGTTTTATCATTGGTAATAATTGGAATACTACTTCAAATAGTAAATTTAATCTACTTGGGAGGAATTCCTTTATTTAGCGGTTATCTTAAAGCACGTGCTGCAACAAGGATATGGTTATTAAGTTATTTAATCTTTTTGCCTTCTATTAATATTCTAATAGCAAAATATGATAACAATAAATATTATTTATTGTTTATATTAGGTTTATTATTGTTTGTATCTACCGGTTATAGAACAACTGCAATGGCTATTGTAATAAGCGTATTGATAACATTGTATTATACTAAGGATTTGCCTTGGAAATATTTGATATTGTCCATAATTGCTATATTTATATTACTCATTGTAGTGGGATATATTGCAGTTAAATCAATCGAATGGCAAACCTGGACATCAACTCCAATTGAACTATTATTTTATAGGGCAGGATATACTTTACAAGTCTTAGACCATGCTGTATTTCTACAGGGCAGCACTCACGGACAATTATTATACAATACATTGATGGGATTTTTTAAATCTTCAGATCCAAGGGTAATTGTTGGCGCAACAACAATAGGTTATGCACATTCAACAACTTCAACGATTTTTGGACCGGCATTGTTGGATTTTGGATCATATGCCATGCTATTGCAAATGATAATCTTAGGATTCATAATGAATTTAATTTATAAAGTACAGACTAATGTCAAGAATATTTTCATTGCATTGTATGCAATATTGTTGGCTCATTTAATAATATGGATAGAAACGGGACCTACTGATTTGGTCGTATTTTTATTCTATTTATTTTCAATAATTATATTAATTTATGCAGTTAACATAAAAAAGGTGGGTAATAAATGAATATAGCCATTGTAGCAGAAACAGCTCCTGCAAAAGCATTAATTCCTATCATTGAAAAAGTAAATGCAGATATCTTATCTTTAACTCATAGTGACGGGGCAATGGAATTATTGAGCCCTTACAGTAATGAAATTTTTTCAATAGGCGAGGGTCGAAGGAACACAACAAAGAAAAGAAGCAATTTTACAATCGGCAAACTGGTTTTAAAAGATACTATCCGCACATATAATACTTTAAAAAAACATCCTGTTGATTTAACATTAACCTGTGGGAATGCAGGGGATGTACGTAAAGGAATCGCAGCATCAAAAAAATTAAATATTCCCAAACTTCATATAGAACAGGATATTTATAACCCAATAGAAATGATAGCCTACGCAGATTTAATCACTGTTCCAAATAAGGTAGCTATGAAACAATTAGAAGAGATGTACGATATTACAAATACTGTAAATATAAAAGGATATCCTCAGGCAGAATATGTTAGCAGAGTTCCAATATTAGAACCTGAGAAAATATATGAACAGTATCAGCATGATGATTTTTATGTTCTTTTTTTAGGTGGAGATACAAGAGCTTCAGATATTCCTGAAATTATTAAAGAAGCAGAAAAAATAGATAAAACAATATTAGTCATTCCATTTAGGTTTGAAACATCTACCATAACCCCTCATATCACTAAAAACAATATTTTTGTTGTTGATGGTTATGTGGATTTAATTAGTTTAATGAATGCTTCACAAGGAGTAATATATTGTGCTGGAATGGGAGTAACAATTGAAGTTGGCGCTTTAGGAATTCCTGCAGTAAAAATTTTGGGTTTCCATACCCAACATGCAAGTAATGATTTGGCTAAAGATTTAGGAATAAATGTTGCTTCTATATATGATATAAATTATGCGGTTTCCAGGATGAAAAAACCTCAAGGTAAACGTTTAATTAAAGATGGATGTAAAGCCAGCCTTAAAGTAGCTGAATTAACTACGAGTATGGACTTATTTGACCAAAATTGTGGTGGCCTAAGTAACTTAAGGAAAATCTGGAACCAAAGAAAACAGTATCGATAAACTTTAGTAAATTTAATCGAAACTTTTAACTAACAAAAAGGAAGTCCATGAAAAATTGCATATTTACTCCTTTTCAGGATTTATGCAACCAAAATTACACTTTCGAGTTTAGTATAATTTTAAAATTTCATTTACATAGGCCAATCCAAGAATAATTGTATACTTACCAAATTCTCAAAGCAAAATAAGATAAATTTTTTCATAAAATTGCAATCATCAACCTTAATCATCAACCAACATACATTTTTTATTATAAACCATAATTGTTTTTATCGCAAAATAAGCAATTTAAAGAATATTAAAAAATTAATCATCAACCAAAAAATATGTTAATCATCAACCACATACATTATAGTAATTAAGAAAAATAAGTTGATACTATGTTTGAACCTCAATTTACATACACTGATAAAATCGTGAATTATATTGCAGAAATCGC
>JAILDN010000081.1 GCA_024689425.1 Methanobrevibacter sp. | reverse complement strand
TTGGCATTGTTTTTTGGAAAGCATTTTCAATTTTGTTACTTGTCTTTTCAATTTTCTTATCTTTCAAGTGATAAATGAAGCTTTTATATCTTGGAAAAATGAATTTTCTAATTATTTTATAAATAACTGGATGAAAATCATCTTTATGATAAATTAAAGATTGTAGTTCATTTTTGAATTCATCAAAGTCATTTAAATCAAATAAATCTTTGATCATCTTCAGTTGTTTGTGACATTCTTGATATTCTTCGTCTGAAAGACTATTTTTATCTTTAAAATTTTTTAATTGTTTGTTTAAAGTTTTTTTAGTATGGAAAATACATAATTGGTGTTTAAAACCTAGTTTTGGGATAATTGATGCATATTTTTTATCCAAATCTGTTGTGATTGCAATTTTATTTTTATTTGCAGTGGATTCTCTTAAAAACTTTTCAACAGTCGTTTCATCTTCAGTATCATAAATTGCATCGGCTACAATACAATTAGAAATAGAATCAAGTAATGTATGGCGATATTTCCATTCTCCATTGATTTTAATCCATTCAACATCAAAGACATAATAACCTGAGCAACGTCCTAAATCAAATTCTAAAATATTTTCATTAACAAAAAGCCAATTTTCAATTGTTTGATGCGAAACAGTGATTCCAAAGAATTTTTTAAAAGATTTACAAACATTTTTCAAGCTTCCCAGATAATCTGAAATTAAATGCTCTGATTCACTTTTTAATTCATTCGTAAAATTGCTGTTTTTATCAACAAGATGTGTTAAATCAGTTTGAAAGGTTTTACCACAATGTTTACAAATATAGCGCTGAACTTTCACCTTAGTTTTACCAATTTCTTTAAACACTAATGTTCTTTTTGTAAAACCATATTTTACAACATGACGAGTTCCACAATGTGGACATCGAGCTAAACTCATTTTAAAATAAGGAACATCCTTCTTAAAGCTTAAATCAAAAGATTTTAAAACTTTTTGACAGGATTTAAAAATTTTCACAAAACGAGGATCTGAAAGGACAAATCCATCATTAGAATCGCAAAATATATATTGTTTAACATCTAAAATACTATTTGGAGTATTTGTTTTTTGGTTAAGCATAATAAAAACTTTTACTCCACCTTTTTATTAAATTTAACTATTTTTAGACAAAATAAAAAATTACAAACTAATTTTCATCAAAAAATTTCAAATCAACAAAGTTTTTGAAAGAGTCACAAAAGCATACATTTATAATAAATAATCATGATAAATAATAATGTATTTATAATAGGTCAACTTTTTGACTTAAAATTCAAATGAAATGGAGCTTGTTTAATGTTTTTGACTAGAATTGGTTATGGAATTATTTATTTCTTAGACCTTATTTATGAAATTATTAAATCAACGATTGATGTTGTTTTTAATAAAATTATGAGAAGAAATATTGATCCTGTAGTTATAGATGTCGAAACAGTTTTGGAGAGACCTGTTTCTCAAACAATTTTAGCAAATAGTATTTCTTTAACTCCAGGAACTTTATCTGTCGATTTAGATTCTGAAAATCAAATTATTAAAGTAGCTGCTATTTCTCCAAGAAGTAAAGAGGATATCATTCCTTTTGAACCATATATTAAGAAGATGTTAGAGTAGATTTAGAAATTAAATGACACTTCTTTTTATTTAATTAATACGAGTGGGATAGTAATGGACATATTAATTATTTCAAAATATATTTTGATTATTGCATTCATGATAATGATGATTGCAGCTCTAAGGGCAAGTGCATACAGAACCACGTCAATGGGATTGCTTGGCAGTTCTGTTGCTGTTGTAGCTTTTGCTGTTGCTTTACTTGTCTGCGGAGATTTGTACAATTTCACTTTCTTTAGGGATATATCATTAGCTTTAATATTCTTTGGATTTGTAGGTACTGTTGCTTTTGCTGTTGTTGCAGGGGGCGATACGTGATGATTGTAGAGTATATCCAATCCGCTCTTTTGTTAATAGCTGCATTTTTAGTGATTGTATCTGCTGTTGGTTTACTAAGTCTTTCTAAAGGTACAAAAAATGCTGTTTATGCGAGAATTCATATTGTTGGTGTTTTTGATGTTGCCTGTATTATAGCAATGATTGGGCTTGGCCAGTATTTGCTTGCAGGAATTTACTTTATCATAGCACCATTTACAGCACATGCTATAGCTAATGCTTTCTATAAAAGTGAAGACGTTGAGAATAATGCTGAATTAAATGAAGTTGAAGAGGAAATTGACGAGTCCAATCCGTTTATTCATCCTAAATCCAAGATTGAAAAATTGGATGAGGACTTTTCAGAAAAGCTTAAAGCCGATGACCGTTTCACATTTTCAACTTTAGACATTGTTGAGGAGGAGTAAGATGTTAGATTATATATTGATGATTATAATTGTTGTAAGTGCGATTCTTGCTCTTATTCAAAAAGATTTATTGAAAGCAGCAATATTAACCGGTTTTTCCGGTGGGGCTTTAGCGGTTTTATTCCAGATAATGCTCGCTCCTGATGTTGCTTTAACTCAAGCTATTGTTGGTGCAGCTATTGTGCCTGTATTCATTGCTTTGGCTGTTAAAAAGACCCAAAGGGGTGATGCATAATGGCTCATACTCAACTTGCCGTATTATTCACATCTGTAGCTTTAATTGTTATAGGTCTTTATGCTGCAATCTTTGTAGATAATATTATTAAGAAAATTATCGGTATTAGCTTCATTGAGGAAGGAGCTAACTTATTCATTGTTGGAATAGGTTACAAACCGGGAGGTATTGTCCCAATTTTGATGCCTGGAATGAATTCAACTTGGTTTGCATCTAACGCTTCATATCCGCTTCCTTATGGTTTAGTACTTACCAGTATTGTAATCGGAGCTAGTACCTTAGCAGTTATGCTTGCTTTAGTAATGGTTCTTTATAGAAGATACGGAACCTTAAGTACTAGTGTAATGCTGGCTGACACATCACATCAGGAGGAATATGATGAATGAATTAATTCCACTGATGGTTATTGTTCCTATGATGGCAGCATTGCTTATTAGTGCTTTTTCGAAATTCGATAAGGTCATTAAAGTATTTGCTTTTGTAGTGGCGCTCTGTTTGCCAATCATTCCACTATTGTCAAATTATGGAGTTCATTATTTTGGAGGATATGCACCAATTGTAGATAATATAACCAATATTCTATATCATCCGGCTATTACGTATTCCTTTAATTTCCCACAACAAATATTTATAGGAATGGTTGGGATTTTAACGTTCTTGGTGGTATTTATTTACTTAACTAAGTATACGAAAGTTTCAGGCCCATATTTATTCCTGTTATTTATGGGTACGGCCGCTGTAACCGCATTAATATTAACTGATGATATATTTCATATGTTCGTATTCTTTGAAATACTTGCACTCGCTCAAGTAGGTATTGTAGCCGCTTCATCAATCGATTACAGTTATGAAATGGCTTTAAAATACATGATTTTAGGATCTATTGGAAGTCCGATAATGCTTTTAGGAATTGGATTCCTACTGGCAATGACAGGTACTGTTAATATAACGGACATCGTAGCAATCATACGTGACGGTATTATTAGTACTTCATCTCCAATGTTCTTCTTATCTCTTGCTTTAATATTCTTCGGATGGTTGTATGCATCAGGATTGCCTCCATTCCACACTATTAAATCAGGAATTTACAGTAAAGCAGAGCCTCACGGTGCAGCTTTACTTCAATCATTTACAGTAATTTCAATGATTTCAATTGTAATAATCATGTTCAGAATTTATTCTGTATTGCCGATATTTGAAGTTCTTATCGTGCTGTTTTCCGTACTTGCAATGATACTGGGCGTATCACTTGCTTTAACTCAGACAGACTTCAGGCGTATGATTGGATTTTTAGCCGTTGGAGAACTTGGTTTTATAGGATTAGGTATAGGTCTTGGAACCCAATATGCAATTACTGCCGGTTTGTTCCAGGCTTTAAACGAAATCGTAATTACTGCACTCTTATTTATTGGATTCGGCGCTATTGTCAATGCAACGAATGAAGTTGACACACGTAAATTAGGTGGTCTTCTAGCATCCCACCCTAAAGTAGGAATAATGCTTTTGATTGGTGGTTTGGCTATGGCTGGAGTGCCTCCTTTAAGCGGTTTCCAATCAAAATTAATGCTTGTTCAGGCTTCTTTAAGTTGTGGATACCCAGAATTGTCCATTTTAACTATCATGGTCAGTATCGCTACTTTCGTAGTATTTGTAAAAACATTCTACTCTATGTTTTTAAGACCAAAACCACACGACTTAGAAGTTGTTGATAAAGATGTTCCAAGGGCAATGATCTTTGCAATGGTGGTATTGTTAATCATAATCGTTGCATTAGGTATATTCCCAGACGTTGTAACAAATGGAATTTCTAACTTTGTAGGAGGTATGTTACATTGAGGCTATACGACCAGATATTTGATGTTGTAAAAAAGTTTAAAGAATTATTCTCTCCAGGTCCTGTAACTAATGCCGATGTTTCAGGCAGTCTTACTGCGGAAATATTTCTTATAGTTTCATTAGTAATAGCTTCACTATTGCTAAGACATGTTAGTGTATTGCTGGCTGGTTTAGTTACATTGATTTTAGCTATTGTATTAATTAGTAATATACCTCTTATTCCTAAATTTAAGATAGAACAAGATGATTCTTTAAACAAAATGTTATTTTATGCAATTATGGTATTGGGATTAATTGTGATATTCATGTATTGGGGTGGTAGATTTGTCTAATACAACAATCAGAAATTTATTTGCTGCTGTTATAACTGCAATATTGTCTGTAACTTTACTTGATGCAGTTTATCATTTAAGTAGCATTATTAATCCTGGTGTAAGTAATATTTATAATGTTTTAGGAACTCAAATTGCACCAAACATGGTAACAACAGTCATCTTTGATTTCAGAGGTTATGATACATTAGGTGAATCAATTATATTGTTAACTGCCGGTTTAGTTGTTTTGCTTGTGTTTGGTAGAGGAAAATTGGGGGGTAAACAATGAGTCAAATTCTTAAGTTAATATCCTTGCCAATTTCAATTATTTTAATTTGTTTAGGTATAATGACTATACTTGGAGGCCATATAACTCCTGGAGGAGGTTTCCAAGGTGGAGCGATGATTGCTTCTGGAGTGATTCTGTCACTTCTCGTTTATGGTTTAGGAAATTCACCTATAGAATTTTCACACCTTTATGTTGAAGTATTCGAATCAATCGGGGCATTAGGATTTATTGTTCTGGGTTTAGTCGGTTTATTTGCAGGTGGATTCTTCCTGTATAATGTTGGAGCAGACATATTCAATATTGTTCCGGCTTCTATTCAGAATTTACTCCACTATCCGGACCCTACAAATGCAGGTATTATTCCTTATCTAAACATATTTGTAGGTTTGAAAGTATTTGCCGGATTAAGCTGTATTGTTATTGCATTTGAAGGATTTAAAAAATTTACTGAGGAGGATGAAGAATGACGCCCTTAGGACCAATAATATTCGGATTCATATTTGGCGTAATCGTTGGATCCCAAATAAAAACGGGCAATATCAAAGATACCTCATTTAATGCTTCCTCTTATGTAATAATCATAATTGCTGCATTAATAGTGGCTTGGCAATTAGGTGAATTCCCATTTTATGATTTCCTACCAGTTTCAAGGGGATTTGTCTTTGCTTTAATAGGTGTTTTGTTTTCTAAATTTATAATTGCAAGGAGTAGCTGAGAGGTGTTATTATGTTTTTATCAACTAATACATGTGATGGAAAAGGAGATTGTATTAAACAGTGTCCCACTAAATCAATTCGTTTAATTAATGGTAAAGCCTTTAGCTGTCTTACTTGCGGAATCTGTTATGAAAATTGTCCGAATGATGCAATTTTCAAAAACACTTATGGAGGCTATGTTATAGACAGGGCCAAATGTAAC
>JAILDN010000070.1 GCA_024689425.1 Methanobrevibacter sp. | reverse complement strand
AGATGATATCAAAAGAAGAATTAATAGATTATATTCGTGCAAAACAACGTGAAATTAAATCTTTATCAAAAAATTCATTAAATAATATAAATAATTCAAGATTGGAATATTATAAAATTAAAGAACATGTTGATAATTTTTTAGAGCATGATGGTGAATATTATAATCGTTTAATAATGATGCCTGGTTTAAGGGGTGTTGGTAAAACAACAATTTTATATCAACTTTATGAATATTTAATTAAAGATAAAAATATTGATGAGAATAATGTTTTTTATTTGGATGTTGATGATTTAAAAGCAGTTTATGATTTAAGTATAAATGAAATTTTTAATTTATTTTTGGAAGATTTTCACCAATCTGATTTGATTGGTCTTAATAAAAAGATATTTTTGTTCGTTGATGAAGCACAATTAGATAAAAATTGGGCCAAATTTGCAAAGTTAATTTTCGATAAATCTGTTAACGTATTTATGGTATTCACGGGATCTTCTGCACTTAATTTGGAAGTAAATACTGATGCTGCAAGAAGAATAACAAAAGAAAAAATATTTCCATGTAATTTTCAAGAGTATCTCCTTTTAAATCATAATCTAAATTTATCCCATAATAATTTTAAAGATTTAATATTGAAAGGAGATGAAGAATCGATTAATAAAGCTATTGAATGTGAATCCATTATTAAAAAGGATTTAATTAAGTTAAATAATAATTTGGAAATTGAATTTAAAAAATTTCTTCATTCACAAAGCTTTCCTTTTTCATTAAATCTGTCTGAAGATATTATTCATAGATTAACTAATGATATTGTAACTAAAATAGTTTATGATGATTTAAAACCTTTTAAAAATTTTAATAATGTTACACCGGATGCCATTTTAAGATTGGTGTCTTATTTGGCAACAAAAAAAGTAGGCACAACTTCAAATTCTGCAATTGCACAATCTCTTTCAATGTCTGTAAAGACAGTTCGAAATGTTTTGTATGCTTTAGAAAAAACTCAATTGATTTTCAGTGTGGATGCTTATGGTTCTGGCGGTAAAATGCTTAATAAACCTTCACATCATTTATTTCTAACTCCATCAATTCAAGCATCACTCAATTATAGAATTGGTCGTTATGATTTAAATCATGAAAAATGTTATTCCGCATTATTGGAAAATTTGGTTGGTTCTACATTGTATAGATTATCTGAAGAATCAATGGCTTCATTAGGCTTGTTTTACGACCCCGATAAAAAAGGTGCAGATTTCATTGTAAAACATTTGGATAGAATAATTCCGATTGAAGTGGGTATTGGGAAAAAGACAAAAAGTCAGCTTACAATTTCTAAAAATAAGTTTGATGCAGATTATGGAATATTGATTTCAAATAGAAAATCAAATATTGAGTTTAAAAATGGTATTATCTACATTTCACCGGTGATGTTTGCATTAATGGGTTAGAACAACTCCATATAGCTAACGTTATTGCAAACGCAGTATCTGCAAAGGGATTTTTTATCATTGATGTATTTCATTCGTCCTTTGCAGTAGAAAGCATCATCTAATTTGTAGACATCATCTTTTTTATTGTCAGTATAAGGGTGTAGAGGTTTTTTAGCTATTAATGCCAGGTATAGGGAGATGTATTTGGTAAATTCACGAGTTTCAATATCTCCTCCGGCATATCTGTCGAAATAATAATTGATGTCGCCTTTGATTTTGTTTATAACGGAATTTTTTATTTCAAAGTCATCGTTTATTTTAAATTCATAAATTTCATCATAAACTTCTGAATTGTATTTGGCTAACTGTTTGACTAATGGGTCTTTGTACCTATCATCTGTAGCTTTGTTTCTTAAATATTCAATAGGATAATCTTTCAACTCAGTTTGGATAATCTTTATAAGTTTCGATGCTTTCATAATATTCCTTTACTTTTCAATAACTCACGAGGATTATCGACAAGAGCTTTCATTGCTTCTGAGTCACTTAAACCTGCTCCGAGAGCAATTTCATATGATCTTTCAAATGTAATCAGGTTGTCTGGTGAGTGTGTATCCGTATTGACCAATAGTTTATTTCCGACTTCACGGGCTATATTTGCAACATGACCGTTTCCAAGGCAGTGGCCGTTACGGGCACTTATTTCTAGGTAAATATCATTTTCAAGTGCTAATTTTGCTTCTTCAACTGTTATTAAACCGGGATGCGCTAGGATATCAACATTTTCTGATTTGACTGCGGCCAGGTTTGTGCCGGGCGTTACAGGTTCATTCAATGTTTCGCCATGAACTACAATTATTTCAGCACCCAATTCCTTTGCTCTTTTAGCAATTCCGTCAATTGATTCAACAGGGGCGTGTGTTACTTCAGCACCTAGAACTGCAGTAATGTCCCAATTTGCATTAATGTCGTCTATTGCTTGTTGGATTTTTGGAATCTCTTCAACATTGGAATAATCAACATGGTCTGTAATAGCGATGACTTCATGATTTAGTTTTAAAGCTCTTCTTGCAAGTTCGGATGGTAGAAGTTCCCCATCACTGAATAAACTGTGCATATGTAAATCAATTCTTTTGTTCAATGTAAAAACCTCTAAAATAATTTCTTAATATTAATTTTAAATATTATTCATTATATGTTTTTCTTAGTTTTTTTAACTACTTTTATATACTAACTAAGATATAATTTTAATTAATTAATGATTGAAAATCGGAGATTATATCATGAAAGCTAAAGCAGCAAAAATCGCAGAAGGTGTTTACTGGGTTGGTGTTCTCCATTGGAACAGCAGAACTTTCCATGGATATGGCATTCCAGGAACTACATACAATGTATATTTGGTATTCGGTGAAGAAAAAACTGTATTAATCGATAATGTGTATGGTGGATTAGATAAGCAATTATATGCAAGAATAGAAGATGCATTTGCTCAGGAAGGTAAGGATATCCAAATCGATGTCTTTGTACAGAACCACTCTGAAATGGACCATTCAACTCACTTGCGTGAAACTATTGCAAAATACAATCCTGAAGCTGAAATCTACGCTTCCCCTAATTGTGCCAAATTTTTGGAACAACAATATCATAATTTCGGAGATTTAGAGATTAATACCGTTCAAACTGGTGATGAAATAGACATCGGTGGAAGAACATTGGCATTCGTATCTGCTCCAATGTTGCACTGGCCGGACAGCATGTTCACCTTTTTAGTTGAAGAGGGTATTTTGTTCTCTAACGATGCATTTGGTCAGCATGTATGTCACACTAAAAGATTTGATGAAGATTATTCTTTAGACGTTTTAGAAAAAGAAGCTCAAAAGTATTATGCAAATCTGGTCACTTTAGGCTCTCCAATGCTTAGAATGAAATTGCAGGAGCTTACCGACAATGGAATTGTGGACCAAATCAAAATGATTGCTCCATGTCACGGCCAAATCTGGAAAAATCCTAAATTTATCATAGATTTATATGCTAAATGGGGTTCAGGAGTCTGCAAAGATAAAATCACAGTTATTTATGATACTATGCACCATTCAACTGAGAAATTAGCTTATCAAATTGCAGAAGGTATTGCCAGTGAAGGTGTTGATGTTGCAATGTACTTTATGCAGTATGATGGTCCTGATGATGTTATTACAGACATTTTAGACTCAAAAGCTATTGCTCTTGGTGCTCCAACAATGATGAACAAGCCATTCCCTCGTATTGGAAATATGATGTACTGGTTAGACTGCGTTAACTTTAAAGGCACTACCAGTGAGAAGAATGCATTGGTATTTTCATCTAAAGGTTGGGGTGGGGGAGCTGTCGCTAAACTCCAGGCTGAATTAGAAAACGCTGGTTTCAATGTTACCGACACATTGGATGTTACTTTTGTCCCTGATGAGGATGTTTACGAAGAGGCATTCAATAAAGGTGCTGAACTTGCAAGATCCATTAAAGAATAATTAATTTTATTCTTTATTATTTTTTTAAAATTTTATATTGTTGTGTTTCGCAACATTTATATATTATAGTACTCAAATGAAATTATAGAGGTTTTAACATGACAGATTTAATAATTTATTTTTCCCACACAGGTGAAAACTACTTCGGCGGCGAATTGAAAGTGATTGAAAAGGGAAACACAGAAGTAATTGCCGAATTCATAGAAAATGCCACAGATTCCGACATGTTTAAGGTAGAAGCTTTAAATGAATATCCTCAAGATTATATGAAATGTACAGAAATAGCTAAAAAAGAACAGGAAGAGGATGCGAGACCAGAACTTAAAGAGTATTTGGATGACATTAGAGGATACGACACAATTTATGTAGGTTTTCCAAACTGGTGGGGAACCCTTCCAATGCCAATGTGGACACAGCTTGAAAAATTGGATTTCGCAGGAAAAACGGTAAAGCCTTTTGTCACTCATGAAGGCTCTGCATTCGGTTCAAGCCAAAGGGATTTAAAGAGGCTTTGTGAAGGTGGAGACATTAAAAAAGGACTTTCAGTACAGGGCTCTAAGGTTTATGAAGCCGAAAATATTGTTAAACACTGGGTGAGGGAATAACTTAAAAATTTTGAATAACTTTATTATTAACCACCACTATATTTTTTAATATGAGTGTTAAAGTATTCGCACCAGCACACATCACTGGTTTTTTCAGCATAGAAAATAATGAAAATCCTTTAAAAAACGGATCCTGTGGCGCTGGCTTTTTACTTGACAGTGGCGTTGAAACCACAATTAAAGACTCAAATAAATTTAAAATCAATGTTAATCAGGGCTCAGATATTGTAATTAATGAAGTCTTGAAGTATTTTGATGTTGAAGAATCATTTAAGATTGTTCAGGACATTCAGGTCCCAATAGGTGCGGGTTTTGGAACTTCGGCCGCTTCTGCTTTAAGCTTATCTATTGCATTGAATGAATTTCTTGAAAAAGGACTGTCTTTAACTGAATGTGGCCAAATTGCTCATAAGGTGGAAGTTGCCTTAGGCGGAGGACTTGGTGATGTCATAGCTCAAACGGGAAAAGGATTGGTTTTAAGGACGCGTCCCGGAGCTCCTGGGGTTGGCGAGATAAAATCCTTTGAAGAAAATTTGTTTATAGCAACTAAAACTTTCGGCGAAATTGATACCGCATCTGTAATTGGAGATGAGGAGTATAAAAGAATTATTTCCGCCAACGGACATGAATGTTTAAATGATTTCAAAAGAAATTCTACAATAGAAAATTTCTTAAGGCTTTCATATGATTTTTCTGTTAAAACAAATTTAATGACGGATGAAGTCCAATCATTAACTGATATATTCAATTCCTCAAGCGATATTTTAGGCTCTTCAATGGCAATGTTGGGAAATACTGTATTCGCTTTTGCATTTACAGAAGATGCCTTTAAAGATTTGGATATAAAAAATTTGAATATACATCAATTATACAACAAAGGGATAGTTTATGATAAAGCTCAGCTATGATGTCAATGATTACAGAAAACAGATTGAGGATTTGCTTTCTCCAGGTGATGTAGTTATAGAACTCGGATGTCATACGGGAAATACTTCAAAAGCAATTCTAGAACATAATGTCCGGTTAATAGCTCTTGACAACTCTCCAGAAGCCGCTGAAGAAATGAACAAGTTGGATTTGACATTCATAAACGCCGATGTGAGGCTTCATGAAACCTTGATGGAAGTATTTAAATTAATTCAGGGTTGTGATGTTTTAGCTATTGATTTGGGTGGAGGATATCATCCGGATACTGTTTTTAAAGTGTTTTACATTTGGTCATCAACATTTAAGCCAAAACATACCATAATAAGGAATCGAGGTCTGGTTGAGTTTTACAATTCAGTAACTGAATCTTTAGGGGATTATGAATCTGAGGGCGGATTTTTGGATTCTTATAAGGATAGCGGCATACCTCCGCAGATTAAGGAGTTTGAATTGTGGACGCCAATGCCTAAAAAAAGTACTTTGGAATAATTATTTTATCATAATTATTATTTAAAATTCACTTATTTTAATAACATATTGTTTTCAATGAGTAAAATTGTTTTAAGAATTAAATATTCTTCTAATAACAAAATTAATAAAATCCAGAAAGTTTTATATTGAGAAAATAATATGATTAATTGACATCGTAATGATGTTAGATTGCTATTGCAAGCCTATTGCTTAGGTGAATAAGGACTTGTAAAATTTGTTTTGAGAATTTTCCTTATTCATTTTAAATACTTTATTTTTTTATTATTTTCACCATGTTTATAAAAAAAAGAACTTTTTTGTACAATTAATATTATATAATAGCAATTAAATATTATATAATGTTATTTTATGAGGTAATATAAATGATTGGTAAAAAAATTCGTTTGGAAAGAATTTTCAATAGGAATACTGGTAGAACGGTAATTGCACCAATGGATCATGGTGTTTCCAGTGGACCTATTAAAGGAATTGTAAATATTGATGATACTGTTGAAGAAATCTCCCAAGGAGGAGCAGATGCAATATTAATGCATAAAGGAATTGTTCAAAGAGGTCACAGAGGATACGGTAAGGATATAGGTCTTATTGTACACTTGTCAGCAAGTACTTCTCTTGCACCAGACCCAAATAATAAAGTGACTGTAACATCAGTTGAAAAGGCAATCCAATTAGGTGCAGATGCTGTATCCGTTCATGTAAACCTTGGAAGTGCAACTGAAAGTGAAATGTTGCAGGAATTAGGAGAAATAGCTGAAACCTGTGATTACTGGGGAATTCCACTTCTTGCAATGATGTACCCTCGTGGTCAAAAAGTGGAAAATGAAATGGACGTGGAATTCGTTAAACACGCCGCTCGTGTTGGTTCAGAATTAGGTGTAGACATTGTAAAAACTAATTATACTGGAGACCCTGATTCATTTAGGGAAGTGGTTGAAGGAGCACTTGTGCCTGTTGTTATTGCAGGTGGACCAAAAGTTGATACTGATGAAGAATTATTAACTATGGTTAGAGATTCTTTAAGTGTCGGTGGAGCAGGTGTTGCATTCGGACGTAACCTTTTCCAAGCTGAAAATCCTGGAAAAATTACAAAAGCTATTTCAGAAGTTGTTCACAATAATTTAGAAGTTGAAGAAGCTTTAAAATTCTTAGATTAAGGTGATTTAATGCAAAATAAATTCGCTTGGATAATGACTCCTGACCTCCCATGGGATGACAGAAAGGAAATGATTACTACTGCATTGGAATCCGGAATTAGCTATGTTCTTGATTTGGAGTATAGCGAAAAGATTCAGAAATTAGGCAATGTTAACATTATTGCAAACAATGATGATGCAGACATTTATCTCGTGGGTATCGATGGTGAAGGTGACGGCAGCATAGATTTAAGCGAAAATTTATCCGATTCAAAAGATTTGGCAGATGCAAAAAAAGCTAAAGGTGAAGGTAAAAGTGTCTGTGCATACATTAAAATCACTGATAAATTACATGAACAGTTAGCAGTAAAATTAGGCCCAATCGTTGATTATATTATCCTTGTTGGAACCGACTGGACAGTCATTCCCCTTGAAAACATTATCGCTGACCTTCAAAAGGTTGATGTAAACATCATTGCAGCAGTAGCAGATGTTGAAGGTGCAAAATTGGCACTTGAAACATTAGAGCATGGAACTGATGGAGTGATATTTGAAGCAAATGATTTTGCTCAAATTAAGGAAATTGCAGGTGAAGTCGATAATGCGTCAAAAGTCAAATATGATTTAAAAATAGCTACTGTAACCAAGGTCAAGCCATTAGGTTCAGGAGATAGAGTATGTATTGATACAACAGACATGATGAGTCCCGGTGAAGGAATGCTCATCGGTTCATACTCAAAATCATTGTTTTTGGTTCACTCAGAATCTCTGGAAAGTGAATATGTGGCTTCAAGACCCTTCAGGGTAAATGCAGGTCCCGTTCAGGCATATGTCATGGTTCCAGGTAACAAAACCCGATACCTGTCTGAACTCGTTGCAGGAGATGAAGTTCTAATAGTAAACACTTCAGGCGAAACCCGTACTGCATATGTCGGAAGAAGCAAAATCGAGAGAAGACCATTGATATTAATCGAAGCAGAATATGAAGGAAATACAATAAGGACATTACTTCAAAATGCTGAAACAATCAGAATAGTTGATGTTGATAATAATCCTTTATCCGTTGCCGACATCAAGGCCGGAGACAAAGTCAAGGTTTATATTGAAAAGAGTGCAAGACATTTCGGTATAGCCATTGACGAAACAATAATTGAACAATGAGGAATATTGATGTCACAAATCAGAGCATTTCTAGCAATTGACTTGGATGATGATTTAAAGCCAAAAATCAATAAGATAATGCGCGAATTCAAACAGATTGATGCCAACATCAAATTTGTGGATTTGCAAAATCTCCATTTCACATTAAAATTCTTTGGAGATATTGATACTGAAGGCATTGATTTGATATCCGAGAAGATTGAAAACGTAGTTAAAGATTTTAAACCTTTCAATATTAAAATTAAGGGCTGCGGTGCCTTTCCGAATAAGAACCGCATAAAAGTCATTTGGGTTGGCCTCGATGAGGATGAAATCCTAAAGGATTTGCATGACCGGTTAGATAAGGAGTTCAATTCCATAGGTTTTGATTTGGACAGAAGATTCTCATCCCATTTGACTATCGGCCGTATGAAATCCGCAAAAGGCAAGGATAAGGTTAAAAATACTTTAGAAAAATATGAAAATGTAGATATAGGTTCTATGGAAGTTACAGATATTGTATTTAAGAAAAGCACATTGACTCCAAGAGGACCTATTTATGAAGATTTAATTGAATATAGGCTATGATTTCATGGATTACAAACCCATTTTAGAGGAAATTAAACCAACACCGCAAGAAGCTGAAGAAGTCAGGAAAATATCCTCTGAACTTCTTGATTTTTTAAATGACAAATGTCATTTGGATAATGTTGATGCTGAAGCGGTTTTAGTAGGTTCAGTTGCAAAAGGAACTTATTTGAGGGGAAAATCAGATATCGATATTTTTATAGCCTTTCCGTTAGGCACTGATAAAAAGGACCTTAAGGACAGGGGTTTGGACTTGGCACATGATTGCTGTGACGTATTCAATGCCGAACCTTACCATCAGTTTGCATCCCATCCCTATGTGACAACTGAAATCGATAGTTTTAAGGTTGATTTTGTACCGTGCTATAAGATAAGGGACGGAAGTGAACTTAAATCAGCTGTCGATAGAACTATCTTGCATACCAAATATGTTCAGGCCAATCTAAAAGATTCTCAAAGGGATGAAGTCCTTCTCTTGAAAAGATTCATGGACATGACCGGAACATACGGCTCTGAGTTCAAAGTTGGAGGATTTGCAGGTTATTTATGCGAGTTGCTTATCATAAAATACGGCACCTTTAAAAATACTTTAAAGGAAGCCAGCCAGTGGCAATTCGGACATGTAATTGATTTGGAAGATTATGGCACTTCTAACATGTTTAAAGACCCATTGATTTGCATTGATCCGACAGACAAAAACAGAAATGTAGGGGCTGCCTTAAGGCTTGATAAATATTCACAGTTCATTCAATCCGCCCGCAATTATCTGAATTCAGATAACAAACATGATTATTTCTATCCATTAAATAAAAATCTCACTAAAGAGGATATTTTAAGTCAATTTGAGGCTCATGAAAGCAATGTGATAGCCATTAAATTTGACATTCCCGAAATTCCTTTAGACACTCTTCATCCTCAAATCAAAAAAACTACAGATTCCTTAACTAGAATATTGAATAAAAATGATTTCCTGGTTTTTGAATCTTCATATTGGACAGATGAAGAAAGTTCTGCGGTGATTCTTTTGGAATTGGCTGTTTCTAAGTTGAATAACATTAAAGTTCACAGAGGACCTCATGTTTTCTATAAACAGGCCTGTGATAATTTCATTGAAAAATTCGGCCTTGAAAACTGTTATGTTCTGGATGATTATCTGGTTTTAAATGTCGAGCGAGAGTTTACGACTCCTGAAGATTTCATCCGTCATTTGCTTAGCCGAGAGTACATTTCACTAATTAAAGTGGGCAAAAATCTAATCAATCCGATTTTGGACAGTTATGAAATATGTGATTTAAATGATTTGGCTGATGATGAGTTTCTGGTCTTTTTAGATGATTTCTTAAATCCTAATCAGCACATTAAACGCTGATTCTATTTTTTTTAAAAGTATTGTACGTTCAATTCCAAATTAGATAATTCGCTAGTTGATGATTAAGATATTTTTGGTTGATGATTAATTTTTTAAAATTTATTAAATTACTTATTTTTTGATTTAAACCAGTTTAATTAAAAATAAAAAATTTATAATGGTTGATGATTAAGGTTGACGATTCATGTTTTTATGAAAAAAATTTATCTTAAATTAGCTTTTTCTTAAATTGACAATAAGAGGTTTAATGGTTAAAATTAAATAAAACATTATTTCTATAAACTATAAATAACATGCCTATGATACATATTATCAGTAAAAAAAACAGGTGTAATTTAATGGGATTTCTGGACAAGTTATTGAAGGCCAAATGGCAGGATGATGACCCTCAGGTTAGAATTGAAGCAGTAAAAAAATTGAATGATGTAAAGTTGTTGGAAAGGATAGCGAGAAATGATGAATCCGAGGATGTTCGGGTAGCTGCCCTTGAAAACATACATGTGAACTCAATTTTAATGGACATTGCCAAAAACGATTTTCCATGCAAGGTCAGAGCGGCTGCTGTTGGAAATATTGATGATGATGACGAGTTCCTGATAGAAACTGTCAAAAGTGATGATTGCATTGATGTTCGAAGAGCGGCAATTTCTAGAATTGGCATAAAAAACGGCAGATATTCTAAATCATACCTCAGGGATAGGGTTGATGACAAGCTTGTTTTGGCCGAAATTGCTAAAGACTCCTCTTTTTATGAAAATGACCGTGATAGTGCCATTGAAAGGATTGATGATGCATCACTTTTGGAAGATATTGCTAAAAATGCTTTAGATTTTAAGTTTCGAAAAAAAGCAATATTAAAAATAGGGATTAATAAAATTGCCGATGAGCAGATTATAGCTGATGTTGCTATTAATTATATTTCTTCTAAGAGTATTCGTATTTTTGCAATCAACAAAATCCGTGATGTGAGTCTTTTAGAGGAAATTGCCAAAAATACTGATGGTGAAATTCGAAATCATGCAATTAATAATGCTGAATTTTTGTCTGAATTAGGTGGTGATGTCGGTGATGAGCAGGCATTGGTGAAAGTTGCCAAAAGCAGTGAGCCTTCCAGTATCTGCAAGGGCGCAGTCAACATGATTGATGATGATGCGGTTTTGGCAGACATTGCAGTGAATGCCGACCATGAGGATGTGCGCATTCATGCAGTTGAAAAGATTTATGACGATTCTATTTTGGAGGACATAGCAAAAGATCTTTCCAATTCCAATGTGTCCTGTTTAGCTGTTGAAAAGATTTATAACAAGTCCATTTTGGAAGACCTTGCAAAAAATAGTCCTGATGTTGATGTTCGCCGTATAGCTGTGGAGGGAATTAAGGATGAGAATGTTTTGGCAGAAATTGCAAAAAATGATTCTGATTCAAGGGTATGTTGCGCAGCTGTTAAAAATATTATAAACGAGCCAATATTGGACGGCATACTGAAAAGCACACCATATGATAATGTTAAACGCGAAATTTTAAAAAACAGGCTTTACTCGGATTCAAGCTATGATGGCACCCTTAAGAATTACTCATTAATTAGCCATATCCCTGATTTGAATCAGCAGATTTCGGCTTTCCGGGCCCTAAATGGATCTCGTAATGTGAGAATTGATGCTATTAAATATCTCAACGATGTTAAAGTTTTAAAATACATTGCAAAAAATGATGGTGATTATGTTTTTTGGAAAATAGGGAACAGAAAAAGATATCCTGTTCGTAGCGAAGCTATAACAAAATTGATGGAATTAGGAGAGGAAGATTATGTAAAATCCTCAAGATTATGCCCATCATGTGGAAATGCCAAGATGGTTGATGGCGAGTGCAGGGAATGCGGACGCGTATTATAAATCAACGCATCCGTTATAAGAATCGGCAAGTAGTGATTTTTCTTGCTTACTTGTTGCTAGCTATTAGTTTACGGGCCGCTCTCAAGTCAGTATTATAAATGTGGCCTGATGTGGAGTGGTAATGGATTCCTCCAAAGTTAAGTTTTTCACCCATGATTTCTTTATTCACTTCATCCTTCATTTTGATTCCGAGATATGCAATAAAGAACATGTTTGAATAGAATGCTCCGAAAATATCATTGCTTCTGAATATGCAGTGGATTGTTAACTCATTGTCACGCACAAGACACTGTAGGAACTGCAAACATGGAATGTCCTCTTCTTCTGAATCTTCTATTGGATTAATTGTTACCGCTACTGCACGGTTTGATCCTGTTGCAGTTAAGATTCTTTTTTTCATGCTTTCAAACTGATCCACATCAAAATGGGCAAAGATACGATTTGGATATGTGTATACGAATCCCTGGGTGTTGTTTATGATTTCAGGGTCTTCAACTGAGTTGACATATTCATATAACGCATCGCTTTTAATAGGACATCCTTCCATGTCGAATTTTCCGGATTTGATGTCTGCCAGCATCATGTCAGTAGTGTAGTTTTGATATTTTGCCCTGAATTTTAGGTTCAACGGGTCATCTATTATGTAGAAATTACCTAAACTTTCTAACAGATGGTGATTACTGTCCTTATACGTTTCCTTTCCTTGCTTTAATATTTTGTCAACAAAATCCAAATAACATTGATTAATACTTAACATTTCAAACAATCCTTTTAAATTAATTTTTATTTTGTTTTTCGTTTTATTTATATTTACTTGAAATATGATTTTTAATCTTTAACGATATTAAAGATTAAGTTAAGCAATTCAACCGCTTTTGAAGTAGAGTCTTGCTCCGTAATGTCTTCAGGTATTTCATATACGAATGTTGGATAGCCTGCATCAGCCAAAGGTTTTGAAATGTATATTGCTGATGTTGCCTTGAGCGGTTTGCTTGTATTCGTTGGTATGAAATTGAAATCACTTGTGTTTGCGATTTTTTCAGCAATTTTTACAGAGGCATTATCCATTGCAGGTGTTGCTAGGTAGAATCCTTCCCCGTAACCTTTGATATGTGAATGGGAGATGATGACTGCTTTTACTTTTGTTTTTTCAATATCCGGAACCACAAAGTCACGAACCAAGCTTTCACCATTTGCACGGCTCAACTGATAATCTGTTGCATTTTTAGTAACGTTTACATGATATAGGATTAATTTAACGTTATGGTTTGATGCAAATTGTTTGACCGCTTCTATTTCTGGTTCTATAGCTAGCTTTTCTCTTGGATGTATTCCAATGACTATTGCGATTTCCGTCGTTGAGTTAGGATTTCCATAAATTACTTTATCTACAGTACCTACATTGCTTTCCCAGTGTTTTTCATTCATTTGGAATTGATTATTTGATACTACAAAGAAAAGCAATACCGCAACAATTAATATGATTGAAATAAGTATTATCTTTCTTCTCATTTTTTCTACCTGAAATTTGTTATCTATTTATATTATTGATTATTAAATTATATATAGTTAAAAGGATTTAATAATTTTTAGTTTTAGGGGATGTTTATGGTTGACAATGAATTTGATAGGTTAATTGAGCTAAATGAAGCCATTGTAAGTCAAAATGAAAAATTGATTGCTCAAAATGATAGGATTATCCGGTTGCTTTCAAAATTAACTGGGGATGATGAAAAGGTTGGTATGCCTAATCTGGATGTTGTCGTTGGGGAGGACGGAAATGTCCTTGTCGGCGAAAATCTAAAAGATTCTGCCGGAAATACAGCTCCTAGGAAACCTAAAGAAGAAATTGTCAGTGAAAAATTAGACATCATTGAAGATGATGAGGATTATCTCTTGGATTTTGATTTGGCTGCAGGCGAAGTTTTGTTTGTTTCCAACTCTTCTGATGGTGGCATCGACATCTATAAGTTGAGTGTCAAACCTTCAGATGAATTCATTGTTGTCCCGACCGAAATCCAATCAGAAATTGAAAGTGAAATAGGTAGCGTAAATAATGAAATAATCATTGAGAATTTAACAGGTGTGGGAACAACTAGTCAGTTTAAAGTACCGTTGCTTGTAGCATTTGAATCATTCAATCAAGATATCCCAATTGATTCCAATAGAGTTATACTCGATGACGAAACTTTTGATAATTTACCTGAAATCTTGAGGGTGGCAATTGAAAACGGTGCAAAAAAAGTTCATCTGTCTTTGAAAAATGCAATGGCTACCTTGAACGCTCCTCCAATGATAGTGGATTATCTGGAGTTTTATAAAAATAGGGAACAAATTTTTGAGAAATTATTTTAAAAAAAGAAATGTTGTGAGTTAAAATTCAACTCACTTAAGCATTTTCAGTCATTATAGGAACGACTTGTTTTTTACGGGATACAACACCTTCAAGAAGTGCGGTGTTGTCTTCCAGTTTAACTCCATAGGCTTTTTCTACCAGACTGGCATCCTTACCTAAAACAATGACTTGAGAATTGCTGTTGACAATATCTGTTATTAAAAGCATGAATAAATCCAAATCTTCAGCTTCTATGATTTTTTCAATGCCTGCTTCAAGTTCATCCTTCATTTCCAAAACATCAGGAATGCTGGCGGTATTCACTTGATTGACAATGGATTTCACGTCTTTAAAATCGATTTGTTTTGCATCAAGGGACAATATTTCATCAATGGTAAAGCTGGATAAATCGGTTCCTGCTTTGAGCATTTCCAAACCGTATTCCTCATAGTCGATACCTGCAATTTTGGCCAACTCTTCAACCGCTTTTATATCATCGTCGGTTGTGGTCGGTGATTTTAAAAGCAATGTATCTGAAATGATGGCAGATAACATCAAATGAGCAATTTTAGCTTCAATTTCAACATTGTTTTCATTGAATAATTTAAATAAAATTGTTTCGCTGCATCCCACAGGTTCTGCCCTGTAAAACAAAGGATATGCAGTTTCAATTGCGACCTTATGGTGGTCAACGATTTTTTTAATGTTTAGGTTTTCAAGGTTGTCAATTGATTCGGATGGGCTGTTGTGATCAACTAAAATAACATCGCTTCCATCTTCTAAAGTTTCAATCAATTCAGGTGCTTCAATATCCAAATAATTTAAAACAAATTCAGTTTCTTTGTTGATGTTGCCTAATCTGCATGCAACGGCATTTTCGTTTCCAAGCTTTTTTTCTAGTTCACACATGACCAAACTTGATGTGATTGTATCAGTATCAGGACTTTTATGTCCGAAAATATAAGTTTTTTCCATAATTATCACTTAACATATTATTTCATTTTTAATTAGTATAACCTATTAATAATATTGAATGTAATATTTAATAAATGATGTCATTAATCGATAGTTTCACAGGATATGCCAAAAGGGCATTTACTGACCACAAATATTTATTTTTATGCACGGTCCTGTTTGCTGTGTTCTGCTGGATTGGAGCATATTTCATTGCAGATTTCATGTTCACTCCTCAGGAACTGGTTGATTATCAATATTTGGCTCAGGAAACCAATTTTTCCTTTTTTGACATGGCATTCATTATTGTCAATAACTGTTTTTTAAATATAGTATCATATATTGGGGCGATATTTTGCGGTGCCGGTCCAATCATCGACATGGTCATAAATTTGGGGGATTCAGGTATTGCTTCAAGAGCTACGGAAATCGCTTCAGGTGATCCATTCCTATTTTTAAAATTGACCTGTCTTCATGGGTTTTTTGAAGATTTGTCCACGGTCTTGAACAGTTTTGCAGGTTTCATACTGTTTTCATTCATTGTCAGATTCATTAAAGGCATTGTCCGTCCATCTGAAATCTTGGCCGATAATTCTCTATCGAATTCATGGAAGATTAACAGGGTTCATTTGTATGAATCCTTTGTGATTTTTGTTTTGGCATTTTTCATAATGATTTTTGCAGGATTTCTGGAGGTCTATATCAGCATTCCGTTCGGAAATTTCATCGCCGAGTTTTTGTAGGTGAAGATTATGCAATCCATATACTTTAATTTCAATATCTGTTCATTTGAAAGAAATTTTTTTAATCATTTTTTAATCAAATAATAGTTATTAGTTAATTATTTTTATAAGATAAGACAATATATTAGAATATGGTAAAAGTAAGTATTTTAGGAGCGACCGGAGTTATAGGTAAAAATGTTGCATTCACTCTGGCAAGGGCAGACACGGTTGATGAAATTGTATTATTTTCAAGACCTCAAAGCGTTGATAAGGCCAAAGGCGAGACATTTGACATGTATGATGCTCTGGCAGCTGAAGATATTGACTGCCTGCTGACTCCTTCATGTGACTATAGTGACATTGAAGGTTCTCAAATAGTTTTAATCACGGCAGGCGCTCCGCGAAAGGAAGGCATGAAAAGAATAGATTTGGCCATTCCCAACGCTAAAATCGTAAGTGAATATGCCAAAAAAATCTCTCTTTATGCGCCTGATTCAATCATATTGATTGCTACCAATCCCGTTGATGTAATGACCACAATCGCTCTTGAAGCGTCCGGATTTGATAAAAAAAGAGTGATTGGAATAGGCAATCACTTGGACTCTTTAAGGTTAAAGGCATACATTTCAAGGCATTTAAACATTAACAGTTCCGAGGTTCATACAAGGGTCGTCGGAGAACATGGAGACCATATGGTTCCCCTTTTAAGTTCAACGACCATTGGTGGTATTCCATTAAAATATTTCATTAAATCGGTGGATATCGATGTTCCAAGATTAATAAAAAGGCTTAGGAATGCGGGAAATACAATAATCTCTAAAAAGGGAGCTACGGAATACGGTCCGTCATTTGCCATTTCCAACCTGATTTCTACAATAATCACAGATTCCCATAAGGTTTTGACTGTCAGCACTTATCTTGATGGGGAAATTGCAGATGTTGAAGGTGTTTCATTGGGAGTTCCGGTAGTACTATCTAAAAAGGGTATTGCAATGATTGTTCCTATTCATATGAATGATTATGAAATGGATAAGTTCATTGATGCATCAGAAATTGTTAGAAAAGCTACCGATGAAGTTAAGGCTAATTTAGATGACTGATTTGGTGGAATTAGTCATTCATTTCTCTTTTTTTTAAATACTTAAATATATAAATATGTTATACACAATTTATTAATATGAAGAAATTATTGTTTGTCCTTTTGGCAATATTCGTTTTTTTGGTGGCATTGTCATTTGTCTCAGCAAAGGAAGAAACCCATTTTGAAATAGAACAGATTTCAGCATATGCTGTCAAAATCGTTCTTAAAGATTCTTCCAATAATCCGATTCCAGGCAAAAGCATAAATGTTAAGATTACAAAACCAAATGGGTATGTAAAAGTTTTAAACAATAAAAAATTAACTTCCAAGGGGACAATCAGCTATTTTCTAGGTTCAAATAAAGGAGAATATGTGGTTTCTGTTCAATTTAAGGGTGATTCAAAATACGCTCCATCAGAATTGACGAAATCGTTCAATCTTAAGGGATCAAGCGGAAAATCAATGGAAAACTACTATCAAAACCATAATTATGGCACTAACGGAAAGATGGATGACTATATGATTGACAACTATTGGAGCGGAGAAATTTATGACGATCCCAACTATGACGGGGAAGGACCATAAAAAGAATATTTCTATTATCTTAAACGTATTGATAATTATTTTTGAAATTGTAGGGCTGGCTTTGGCTTATGATTCAATTAAGGCTGTAGATTTGTCCTATTACACTATAGATTCAAACATCTTCCTTTTGATAACTTCCATCCTGTATCTAATATATAGGAATAAACACTCAAAAATCATTAGTCTCCTTAAATATTCTTCAACACTGTCAGTTTCAGTGACGTTTTTAGTCGTAATATTGGTATTGTTGCCGATGCTTGACTTTAATTTCACTTTCCTGTTTTTAGAGCATGGGGGTTTATATCTGCATTTATTATGTCCTCTAACTGCTTTAATCACTTTCATCTTCTTTGAAAATCATGAGATAGATAACGTTTTCAAGAACAATCTGCGTGCAGTATACTTTACCATCATCTATGCAGTCATTCTGATTAGTCTAAATATTTTAAAAATAGTTAATGGGCCTTATCCGTTTTTAAAAGTTTATGAACAGTCTGTTTTTGCATCAATATTGTGGACAATAGCTATTTTGGGCGGCACTCTTGTATTATCCAGATTATTGTTGTCTTTGAATGAATTTTTTGGAATTCTTTATTGAGTTTTCAAATTAAAAATTAAATTAATGGTGCTGATTTGGAGTTATGCATATATTTTTATTAAATTTATTATTAAATACTCAAGGGAAGTTAAAAGAACGATTACTGCCGCCATGTTAACGCCAAACAGTTCAACCGGTAAATTTAAAATCAATAATAATAAACAGAAACAGTTTATTCCTAAAAGAATCATGTCATCCATTTTTTTGTATCTGATATCGCTTATCATTAAAATGGATATTAAAATTGCTAAAATTATTGCTACATAGATATTGAACAGATTTGTCATGTAAAATGAAGCCATTATTATTGCAATTCCAGGAATCGGGAAACCAACAAAGCCTTCAACTTCATCGGATAGTATATTGTATCTTGTCAATCTTAAAACACCGCAAACGAGAATAAACAGTGACGCGATTATGGTTAAGACATCAATGTATGGAGCCTGCATATGTCCAAGGGAATAAAGGAATACTGCAGGAGCAACTCCGAATGATACGACATCAGACAAGGAGTCTATATTCTTTCCGAATCCAAATTCGTCGACTCTACCAATTTGGCGAGCTACATATCCATCTGCACAGTCAAATATCAATGAGAATATCATAAAGACTGCGGCTAAATGAAAATCGTGGTTTAAAGTCATCACTATTGATAAAAATCCACAAATTAAGTTTCCTATTGTAACTAAATCCGGTATCCCAATTAAATTTTGTATCTTTATATTCATCATTTATTATATATGTGCTAATTAGTTAAATAAATATCTAATTTTTTCATCTTTGCTAATATTTAATTAAGTTAATTTACATACTACAATTATGAAAATTTGTCTATACGG
>JAILDN010000023.1 GCA_024689425.1 Methanobrevibacter sp. | reverse complement strand
GCTGAAGTTTACTCTGGATATTTATACTTATCCATGGCAGCTTATTTTGAAGATGAAGACTTAGCAGGTTTTGCTAACTGGATGAGAGTACAAGCAGAAGAAGAATTAGAACACGGAATGAAATTCTATGATTACATTATTAGAAGAGGAGCTTCCGTAACTTTAACTGCAATTGAGGGACCACAAACTGAATGGGATTCTCCAGTAGCTGCATTTGAACATGTACTTGAACATGAAAAAATGGTTACCGGTTTAATCAATGATTTAGTGGACTTAGCTATTGAAGAAAAAGACCATGCAACCAACAACTTCTTGCAATGGTTTGTTGAAGAACAAGTCGAAGAAGAAGAAAATGCAATGGAATTAGTTGCAAAAATTAAACTCGCTGATGGCGATAACAGATTGATTTACGAATTAAACAAGGAATTAGGCACTCGTGCACCTTCCGCAGACTAGATTAAAATCTAGTCATTATTTACTTTTTTTTGGCAATTAAATGAAAAATCACTAGTGATTTACCTTTAAAATTAGTTAAAATGATGCAAAATTTTAAAAAAATAAGAGAAAAGAAGTTATAAATTGTAAACTTCTTCAGCAGAGGCGATGGTAATGTTCTTTTCGGTTAAGACATCGATTAGGTTATCAATATCATCCGTATGCAACAGTAATATTGCTTTATCTGCTTTATCGTGAGTAAAAGCATATAAATATTCTAAATCAATATTGTTTTCTTTTATGACGTTTAATACACTTGTTAATCCTCCGGGTGCATCATTCATTTCAACACCAATGATTTCTGTGATTTTTACAAGGAAATTATTTTCTTCTAGAACTTCTTTTCCTTTAATCGGATTGTCTACAACAAGTCTTAAGATACCGAATTCAGAAGTATCTGCCATGCACATGGCTCTTATGTTGATGTCATTTTCAGACAATACTTCTAAAGGTTTTGATAGGCTGCCCATCCTGTTTTGTAAAAATATTGATAATTGTTTGATTTTCATTTTATCACCTTTAGTGTAAGTTCCTTTCGTCAATAACTCTTTTTGCTTTTCCTTCAAATCTTGGAAGGCTTTTTGGTTCAACAAGGGTTACTTTAACTCTTATTCCAGTTTCATTTTCAATTGATTTTCCAATCTTGTTAGTGATTTCCATCATGTCTTTGATTCCGTCGAAGAAAAGGTTTTGGGAAGCTTCCACTTTAACTTCAATTTCATCTAAGGTTCCAGGTCTTGTAACTATAATTAAGTAATGAGGCTCAACATCACCAACCTTAAGCAATGCCTTTTCTATCTGTGATGGGAAAATAGCTACACCTTTAACCTTAATCATATCATCAGATCTGCCGGTTATTCTACTCATTCTTGCATGTGTTCTTCCGCATTCACATTTTTCGTAAGTAAGTTTGGTAATGTCCTTTGTTCTGAATCTGATTACAGGCATTCCTTCTCTTTCGAGGTTAGTTAATACTAATTCTCCCTTTTGGTTTTCTCCTAAGTTTTCTAGGGTATTAGGGTCAATGATTTCTGGATAGTATATGTCTTCTGCAATGTGAAGTCCTTTTTGCTCGCCACATTCAACGCCAACTCCAGGACCCATCAATTCGGTTAATCCATAAATGTTATATGCTTTTGCACCGAAGATTTCCTCTACTCTTTGCCTTATCTCTTCAGTCCACATTTCAGCTCCAAATCCGATAGCTTTAATTCCCAATTCTTTTGGGTCGATTCCATCTTCTAAGGCCACTTCACCTAAGTGAATTCCGTATGATGGTGTAAAAATTAAACCTGTAGAACCGAAGTCTTTCATTATTTCAACTTGTCTTCTTGTTTGGCCGGTTGAAATTGGTATGATTGCTGCACCTACTTTATGTGAACCGTAGTGAACACCGAATCCTCCTGTAAACATACCGTATCCGTGAGTGTTCTGGAGAATATCGTTTTCGCCGATGCCCATCATGGTCAATCCTCTAGCTATCGTTTCTGCCCATGTATCCAGGTCTTTTTTAGTGTAGCCGGAAACAACAGGTTTTCCGGTGGTTCCTGATGATGAGTGCAATTCTTTAATTTCAGACATGTCTACTGCAAAAAGTCCGAAGGGATAGCTATCGCGCAAGTCATCTTTTGTTATGAAAGGTAATTTTTCTATATCTTTTAAAGTCTCAATGTCTTCTGGAAAAACTTCAGCTTCACTATATTTCTTATTATAGTATGGAATCTCATTGAATGCTCGTTTAACTGTTGCTTGAAGTTTCTTTAACTGTAATTCCTCAAGGTCTTGCCTTGGCATTGTTTCTATTTCTTCATTCCACATCATTGATTTTGCCTCATTTTTTTTATTTAATATTAATATTTTGCAATCAATAACTTAATAATTATATCTATTTGTTAAAAAATTTGTTTAGTAATACTTTTTTTATATAATTTAATAGTAGGGTAATACTTTAAGTATATTTATATATTATTTTTTCTAAACTTTTTATTGTAGCTATTTAAATTAGCTTATTTTTTTCTAATAAAATGGAGGAAAAATATGAAATTAAGAAATGAATATTTGTTTATTGCAATATTTTTGTTTTTTATAATTCTTTCTTCAGGAATTGTTTTTGCAGAGGATTCTGCGTTGCCTCCAGTTGAAGATGGAGTTGTATCTGGTGGGGTTGAAATACCGTCAGTCAATCCTTTTTCTTCAAAGAGTGGTGAGCTTGTTTATCAGGTCCCTGCAAATGTAAGTGAGATAAAATCCGTGAATGTTGTTGTTTCTTCTTATTCTGGAAGTGGTGCACCAACTTATGGATTAACTACTAAAATATCTTTAAAAACAGGTAATACAACACAAATATTGGAATTTGCTAATTTGACATATCCTACTAGTACAGCAAATGATCCAGTCATTTATCCTATAACTAATCTTACTTCAAAGCAATATTCTGATTATCAGACTTTTGTAAATATAACTGACAAAGTAAAAAGTTTATCTCCTGGAGATAAAATTACAATTTCAGTAAATAATACTGAATTGGAAGGATACCAGTTTGATGGAAGAATTAAATTAATTGCTTTAACTTTTGCTTATGATGATAATGATAATGATAAAATATCATATTGGCTAAATATTGGTCAAGCATGGACAAAAGAAACATTAACTACAGTCTTTAGAACTAAAGATTTCAATAAGGATTATGATGATGTTACATTAGAATCCATTGCTCTTTCTAGTTCTGATGCTACTTATAATTTAAATGGACAATTATTAACTGATCCAATTCAAACTAAAGGTAATTATTATATTTATGATGTTTGGAATATAACTGACACTTTTGAATTATCAAAAGACACTAATTTCGCATATACTTCATCAAAAGCATCTACATATGCTTCATATAAGGCTGCAATCCAATTATTAAAAGTTAATACTCCAGAAAACAATGTTTCTGCTACTATAACTCCAGAATATATTGGTACTGTTTATGCTGGTGTTAACAATACATTAACTATTACAGTTAATAATGGAAATAAAGAGTTGAATGGTAGTGTTATATTATTAATTGGTGATGAAGAGATTGATTCTAGCGATTTGTTTGTTGGTGCTAATAATAAAACTACAATTAAATTAGTTGACCCTACTATTAGGCCTATTAATGAAACTACAGTTAATGGTGCTAAAAATACGATTGTTAATTATACTCTAAACATCTTAAGCAGTAAAGGCGGAGTTTTAAATTCTACAAATGCTTCATATAAAGTATTATATAATGGTAATTTAGGTAAAGATTATGAGTATCCTAATGCTAACCCAACTTTAAGAGAATTCACTGTCACGGGTGATGTTATTGTTTTAACCAATGGTACATATAGTGCTGCTGGTGATACTAATAGAACTGATGTCTATAATATAGCATTTGACGGTAATGTTAGTGAAGCTTTATTGTATGTTTCTTATAATTGGGATAAAAATCCTAATGATGACTTTAACACCTGGAATACCACATTTAATAATCAAGTGATTGCTCCTATTGCTTCTTATCGTGATCAATCTAATTTAGGCGGTTATGGTAAGTATGGCTATGGATTAGTTGTTTATAATGTCACTGATTTAGTTGTTGCAGGTGAAAATACTTTTGCATTAAATAAAACTAAAGGTAATGCTGCGGTTTATCCAAGTAACTTAATTGTTTTAACTAATAACAAAAAAGCTGAATTTGAAAAAACCGTTTATATTTATGAAGAAGCTGATTTGTTATCTAAATCTAATAATAAGAATTTACCTACTGGTTTCAACACTGTCTTTGATGTGATTGATGATAATGCTACTTTGTATGTATTTGCTGCTGGTGCTCAAGCTGGTGAAGGTAATTTAATCATTAATGGTGAAAATCATTCTGATGTCTGGAGTGGTACTACTAAGTCTTTTGATATTTATACTACTGATGTTGATTCAGATAATATTGAAGTTTACTTTGAATCTACTGGCTCTACTATTTTAGGTTTACACCAAATGGTTGTCGTAGTAAATGAAAATAAAACACCTACTGCTGACATTACAATTAAATCTGAATATACTAGTGTTCCTTCTATTTATGCTGGAGTAATTAATAATTTAACAGTTTCCGTTGAAAATACTGGTGGTTCTACTGAAAATGTTGTTGTTAAAGTTTTAATGGGCAATGAAACAATCAGTATTCAAAATATCGATGATTATGCTGCTGGTGAAACTTATACTTTCAATGCTGTTGATGCAACTATCAGACCAATCACAGAAAATACCGTTAACGGCAATAACAATGAAAAAGTGAATTATACTGTTGTTGTTGAAGATGCTAACGGCAATATAATAAACTCAAAAATTGTTTCATGTGTTGTTGTGTATGACGGTTATTTAGGTAAAGATTACGAATATCCTAAAGCTAATTCTACTTTAAGAGAATTTGTTGTTAGAGGAGAAGTAATCGTTTTAGTTACTGATGAGTATAGTGCCGGTAGTGCAACTAATAGAACTGATAAGTTTAATTTAACATCTGATGGTAATGTCACTCAAGCTTTATTATATGTCTCTTATAACTGGGATAAAGATGCAAAAGGTGACTTCAACAATTGGAATACTACATTTAATGGTAAAGTGATTGCTCCTATTGCTTCTTATCGTGATCAATCTAATTTAGGCGGTGCTTCTGCTAAGTATGGCTATGGATTAGTTGTTTATGATGTAACTGATTTAGTTGTTTCTGGTGTGAATACTTTTGAATTTAATAAGACTAAAGGTACCTCAGCTGTTTATCCAAGTAACTTAATTGTTTTAGTTGAAAATAAAACCTGTCCTTTCGTATATGATGTTTACATTTTAGAGGAAGCTGATTTGTTATCTAAATCTTATAATAAGAATTTACCTGTTGGTTTCAACACTACTTTCAGCGTAGCTGATGGTGATTCTATGGTCGTTGTATTTGCTGCTAGTGCTCAAGCTGGAGAAGGTAATTTAATTGTTAATGGAGAAACTCACACTGATGTCTGGAATGGAACTAGTAATTCTCTTACTTACACTATATTTGATTTCAATTCTACTGATTTGAGTGTTTACTTCGAATCAACTGGCGCTACTATTTTAGGTTTACACCAAATGGTTGTTGTGATAAATGAAAATACTTCCAGTGTTATCACAGCTCCTGATGTAGAAAAATACTACAAAGGACCAGAAAGATTTGTTGTAAATGTTGCAGATTATCAAGGTAATCCTATTGTAAACAAATCTGTAGAAATTACTATTAATGGTGTTACTTACACAAAAACTACTGATAAAAACGGTAATGCCAGCATTGGTCTTGGATTAGGCTCTGGAGTATATACTGTAACCACTAAATTCAATAATACTACAGCCAATTCTATTGTGACTGTTTTATCAACTGTAAATGGTACAGATCTTGTAAAAGTATACCAAAATGCTAGCCAATACTATGCAACATTCCGTGATAGTCAAGGTAATTACCTTGCTGAAGGAACTACAGTTAAATTCAACATCAATGGTGTATTATATGAGCGTAAAGTCGTTGGAAATCAAGGTTTAGCAAAATTAAACATTAACCTCCAACAAGGTGATTATATCATTACTGCAATGAACACCGCTACTGGTGAAAACTGTGCAAATAACATCACAGTTTTATCAAAAATCATTGAAAATAAGGATATCACCAAATACTATAAAAACGGCACTCAATACACTGTTAAACTTGTTGGTGACGATGGAAAAGCAGTCGACGCTGGTGAAGTTGTAACATTCAACATCAATGGTGTATTCTACAACCGTACAACAAATGCAAGCGGAATCGCTAAGTTAAACATTAACTTAAGTCCGGGTGATTACATAATTACAGCAGAATATAAAGGATGCAAAGTTTCAAACCAAATTACTGTAAAACCTGTATTGTCTGCTGAAGATTTAACCAAAAAATACGGTACTCCTGACCAATTTGTAGCTAACTTGCTTGATGGTCAAGGTAATCCAGCTACTGGCGAAAATGTAACCTTCAACATTAACGGTGAGTTCTATAGTAGAACTACTGATAGTGAAGGAAATGCTAAGTTAAACATTAGGTTAATGCCTGGAGAATACATTATCACTTCCAGCTACAATGGAACAAATGTTGCAAATACTATAAAAGTAACTGCTTAAACGAGAAGTTTCAATAACTTCTCTCTTTTTTATTTTTTGAATCCTCTTTAGTAATACTTTTTTTTAAAATATCATATTTTAGTAATACTTTAATCATATTTATTAATAACTAATTCATATAGTTATTAATGAAAGAATTAATTATTATTCTTTCAAAAGGAGGTTTTAAAATAATTAAAAGAAAATTAATTACCTTAAATTTAAAAAAATTGGTAATTTATTCTATTTTATTTGTTTTAGTTTTGGGTTCATTAAACATGGCTTTTGCTAGTAATAATGGTACTAGTATTGAATCAAATAAAGTTCAGGCTGGAAATTTATCTAATCAGCAATATAATAAAACTGTGTTGCTAATTAGTGATAATCCTGGAACAAATATCTTTGATTCATCAGCAAAAGAGATTTTAATGAATTTTTCGAACATAAATATTCAGGTTAGAAGTTCTAGTCAAATTTCTAATATGGGTGTGGATGAATTATGCAATTTAGTTAATGGGAGTGATATTGTAATAGCTAATTGGTTAACGACAGATGCTGATTCAGTTTTTACTAACCTTTTAATTAAATATCCAAACCTTTCTAATAAAGAAATGTTTTTGATTTTAGAAACCTCTTCTAGCTCTCAACTAAAAACATTTAATTTAGTTAAAAATTCTACTATTAATTATAATAAAATCTTTGATAACGATAATTTGTATACTGCTGATTTCTTAAATGAATATTTTACTACAACAAAAAGAGGACAATCTTATAGTGATGTTACTGAGTATCTTTCAGATAAAAGTGGTAATAAAGTAAATTCCGATTATAATAAGGCAATATTATACAAAAATTGTAACGATAAAGAAAATCTGATTAATCAGGTTCTTTGGGCTTTAAATCTAACCGGTTATAATTGTTCGTATAATGAACCTTCATTTCATAAATCCTACCAATATGGAATATTTAGAGATAGATATTTGACATTTGAGGAATATAAGGAATTATATTTCAATTCATCAAGAAAAGTTACTATAGGCTTGCTTGAAAGTAATATGTATGTTTCAAGTGCTTCATTAGAACCTTATTATGCTATAATTGAATATTTAGAAGCTAAAGGAGCTAATGTCATTCCTATTGTTGCTGCTGGTGGATCTGATAGCCAATATAAAGCAATGGTTGAATTCTTTACTAATGCTAGTGATTATGCTTCATTTTCACAGAATCCTTCAAATTATGAAAGCTATGTCGATGCCATTATATCCATGCCGGCTTATGGTATCGGAGGCACATTGTTTGATAAGGTGACAGAATTTTTCGAAACGGCAAATGTTCCAGTATTTAGGGCTGTACATTCAGATTATGTAAGTAATGAAGAATGGGAGTTAAGTACTACAGGCCTTCCGGGAAATAGAAGTGATAAATGGTGGCATGTTGCTATTGGTGAGGCTCAAGGAATTATTGAAGCCACTTTTGTAGGTGGAGTGACTCATGAAATATCAAAAGAAACCGGTGCTGAACGTTCTGGATATAAACCGCATTTAGAGAATATTGATTTATTTACCGATAGGGTCTTGTCCTGGACGAATTTAAAGTATAGTGCAAATGAAGATAAGAAAATTTCATTGATATACTATAACTATCCTCCAGGAAAACAGAATATCGGTTCTAGTTATTTAGATTCAATTACTAGTATCTATAACCTTTTATACACTTTAAAATCTGAAGGTTATGATGTTGGTGAATTGCCGGATAATGTAAGTCAATTAGAAGATAGGATTATCCAAAGCGGTATTAATGTAGCTACATGGGCTCCTGGGGAGTTAGAAAAATTATCAAACAGGTCTAACATTGTTTTACTCCCAGTTTCTGAATATTTGGAATGGTTTAATAATTTAAAACCTATTTCTAAATTGCAAGTTGTTGAAGGTCCAGTTGCATATATCGGTGAATTATCAAGAGATGCTATAGCTATCAATTACACTCTGCCAATGGATGAAAGACTATCCGATTGGTATGGTGAGGTTGTTGCTTTACTGCCTGATAACTATACTTCCAGAGCGGTTCCAATTTTAGACAATATTGTTTCATCATTAAAGCAATATTTGAAATCAGGTTCTGATTCAGATTATGAAGTTTATTTAAAATATAAACAGCAATGGTCTGAATTGAACGTTCCAGGTTTGAATGGTTGGGGCGAAGCGCCAGGTAATATCATGACAATTACTAAAAACGGTGTTGAATACTTTGTAATTCCGGGCTTAACTTTTGGTAATGTTTTCGTTGCTCCTGAACCTCAAAGAGGATGGGAAGCAGATTCCGATGCATTGTATCACAGTACAGCTGTGGCTCCAACACACCAATATTTGGCGGCATATTATTATTTCCAAGAATATTATTCTTCCGCTATGGTTTTTGTTGGAAGACATGCTACCCATGAATGGTTGCCTGGAAAAGAAGTATTGCTATCAACAACGGATTATGGTTCAATTGTTGTTGGAGATGTCCCTCAAATTTACTTCTATATCTCTGATGGACTCGGTGAAGGAATTCAAGCTAAAAGAAGAGGTTTTGCAGTGATGATTTCTCATTTGACTTCTCCATTAGCTTATACTCAACTTTATGGAAATCTAACATATTTGGCTAATTTGATTAATGAGTATGAAAATGCATTAAATCAAAGTTCTAAGGATGCACTTGTATCTGAAATTAAGTATATTGTAAATGCAAATAATTATCTTTCTTCAATGGCCATAACCGATGAAGCATTTAATAAGTTCACTTCAGATGAGGCCGTTTCCACAGTCGATTCTTTCATTAAATCAGTACAAAATGAGCTGTACACATGGGGTTTGCATGCGATAGGTCAAAATTGGACTGATAGGGATATAGGATTATCTGTATCAACAGCATTATCTCAACAATTTACCTATAATGGGGTCACAACATCTTTATATGATGAAATTGCTCTTTTGAAATATTCCAAAAAATATTCTGACCTCAATTCCCTTGAAAGGGGCAATGTTATGAATTTATCCGAAAAGGTTGTTATTTCCTTAATTTATTATTCAAGTGATGAGGTAGCACAGGTTATTGGTTCCAATTCAACTAGTTTAATTGCGGCTTTTGACTATGCTAAACTTTACATAGGATTAATTAAGTTGTCAATCCAATCAGAGATAGATTCATTTGTTTCTTCATTGAACGGATGTTATGTTCCTCCAGGTCCGGCAGGAGATGTTTTAGATATCAATTCATTACCTACGGGAGGCAACTTTTTCCATGACCAATCCCAAGAGCTTCCAACTGCTGAAGCGTATGCATATGGAAGTGTTTTAACATTATTGGCCTTAGAAGGATTAACTGATGATGTTGAAAAGTTAGTCATGGGAATTTGGTGTGTTGAAACAGCAAGAGATGATGGGGCATTAATTTCTGTAGTATTATATTTATTAGGTATGCAATCTAGTTACTCATTATCACCAAGTGCTGGTGGTTATAAACATGTAGAAAGCAATGAGGGCGATAATAATCATGAGCATGATGATAGTGAAGTTAGTATTGGTATGAAAACTAATATCATGCCAGAATATATTAAACTGGATGATTTAGTCCGTCCGGACGGATGGGATAAAAAGAGAATTGATGTAACTGTCATTACAAGTGGTAACTTTAGAGATCTATATTCCACCCAAGCTATTTTAATGGACAATGCATTTAGAGTTGCATTGGCCAGATCATATTCCTATATTTTAAATAATGAGGAATTGATGAATGGTAAATGGGGTTCAGAGATTAAGGAAGGTTTAAATGAGATTATGGAAAGTATTGATTATTATGGTATTGGAAAGGAATCCTTTGAAGAGAATTATGTTTCTAAACATTGGGTAACCGATTTTATTTATTATAAAGAATTGGGCTATAACACTACCGATGCCGCAGAATCAGCCATGACTCGCATTTTTGCTCCGCCAACCGGCGATTATGGTGCAGGAATAGCCAAATCCGTATCTTTAAGTTGGACTTGGAATGACACTGATGAATTATCAGAATTTTATCTAGGAAGAATGGGTAATATGTATTCCAGATACTATTGGGGCGAAACAAATCCTTTAGTATTTTTAAGAGCATTAAACAACACTGATAATTTAATTGTTAGTCGTAACACTAATGTTTATGGTGTATTGGATAATGATGACTTCTTTGATTACTGGGGAGGACTTTCAATGACTATGGCATACATTAATGGAAATGCTCCTAACATGAACGTATTGATGTATGGAAATAAAAATACTCCTTATACCACATCAATCGAAACTGCAATTGCAAAAGAAATCATTACAAGATATTCCAATCCTGATTGGATTTCTGGAATGATGCAAGAAGGATACAGTGGTGCTAGATACATCTCAAATAAATTTTTAAATGATTTATTAGGATGGTCAGTTACCCGTCCTCAAGCCGTTTCAAATTACATGTGGGATGATGCATATAATACCTACTTTAATGATAAATATGGAATTGGCGTAACTGAATGGTTACAATCAGGAAACAATAATTATGCATTTATTTCCTCTGCGGGAACCTTATTGACTGCTGCTTATGAAGGATATTGGCAAACGGATTCAGGTACCATATCCAATGTTGCAAATAAATGGGCACAGGCAGTAATTAATCATGGTGTTGCATGTTGTGATTGTAGTTGCGGTAACATTGCTATGATGCAATGGGCGGTTAATTTCATTAATCCGAATTTACTTGCCAAATTCGCTAGTCAAGTTTTCCAAGCAACTAATAACAATTTCTTTAATCCTGCAAATTTCCAAAATAACCCTAATGCAGAGGAAGCCAGTGAAATGACTGATGATAACACAGGTATAAATTCTTCAAATACAAATAATTTATATAATTCCAGTTCATCAAAGGTACAGTCAGATAACCCTACATCTAATTCAAACAATGGTCAAACTTCAACTGCTGTCGGCGATTCAGCTACACAGGCACCTACTTCATCTGAGGCCCAAAGTTCAGAGGGTGCTGGTGATGCAGGATCTGAATCTAAATCAAAAGCTTATGAAGTTAAAAAAGCCGTTTCAAGTAGCAGTACCACTACAGAAAAATCGATGCCAATACAATTGATTATATGTGTAATTGTTTTAGTAGGAATTTTTTCTATTGGTTACTTTAGAAAGAAAAATGATGATGAATTTGATTAGAAAATTAAATTCATTTTTTTATTTTTTTTGATGTGAATTAATTTATATATTAAAAAAAATAAATAATAAGGTGTAATTGATTTTTAATTAATTATGGAGAGGATTTAAATATGGATATGATGGGTGTTTTATGGCAATTCGGTATTTTTGCTGCAATCCTAGTTTTTGGTGTAAAAGTAGGTTTAGCTTCAGGAATGGCTAACTTGTCAAGAAAATTATTCGCGATTATTTGTGTTGGATATGGTGGTGGAGTTTTAATTATTTCTGCTATCGCGTCATTATTTGCACAACAACTCACTCAAGCTATTTATAGTTATAATTCAATTTTTTATATGATTATGGCTTTAATAATGATTATTGCAGGTTTATTTACAATCAGAGAATGGAAAGTACATAATCATAATACTAGTACTGCAACGTCTTTGGCGGTAATTGCGCCTTGTCCATGTTGTTTTGGTTCAATTGTTGCAAGTATTATAATCGTTGCCCCAACTATTGGAGTAGGTGCTTTTTATTTAAGTTGGTTTGCAGCGGCTGCTTTGGTGGCAGTAATTATCATAGCTTACTTCGCATCAAACTTTGTAATTAAACACACGACTAAACCTTATCCGGTTATTTTAGGAAATTTCATGCTTTTATTGGGTGCTTATTTCTTGCTTTCAGCTATTGTAATTCCAAATATAGCTGCTTCACTAACTAAGAAATTAAGTCCTATTACCGTAAGTTCTCCTACAAATATACTTTTGGCAATAGTCGTGATTGTTGCTTTAGTTGGCGTTGGAGTATTTTTAAATAAAAAAGAAAAGAGTATTTTAGATTAATTAGGTGATTTATAATGAATGTAACTATACCTGGTGGTGAATATTTAACAGGTTCCTTAGATGTTATTTCACAAAGTTTAACTATCCCTGTTTTAGTTATTCTTATAATTATTGTTGTTATATCAATTATTGCATTAGGTGGAATAATTTCTGAGTATACTTCAAGAAAGAAAGTCCCTGTTAGTTTAATTAGGGATTTGATTTATGATATTAATTCAGCAGAGTCTGTTGAAGCGCTTAAGGGAATTATTGAACGTGCTGAAATTCCTGTTTCACAAAAAAAGGTTTTAACAGAAATTGCTAGTTCATCTTCTTTAGATCTTAATTCTAGAGAAGCTTTAGCTCGTAAATTGGTTGAATATGAAGAAGAAAAAATTGATGCTACATTAAGACAGACAGATATTATTACACGTGTAGGTCCTACCTTAGGATTGATGGGAACTTTAATTCCTATGGGTCCGGGTCTTGCAGCATTGGGTGCTGGTGATGTAAATACCCTTGCAGAGTCATTGACTCTTGCATTCAACACAACCATTGTGGGTATCGGTTCCGGTGCTTTATGTTATGTCATTGGTAAATTTAGAAGTAGTTGGTATGACCGTTATTTATCTGATTTAGATGCTTTATCTGATGCAGTCTTAGATTATATGAATAAACAGTGATTTAGATGGTTAGAAAAAAACAAAGAAGACGATCTAGTCGTGTTGAAGAAGACCCCATGGCGGGTACATCAAACCTTGTTGATGCAATGCTTGTTATTGCAGTCGGTTTTCTTGTTTTCGTAATCATTAGTTGGAATATGCAGGCTATTGTCTTTAATGAAAACATGACTTCCGAACAAAAGCAGCAGGTGATGAAGACTATCAGCAGCATGTCGGAGGTTACTCAGGGACAGCAACTGAATGAGACTCCGAACACGTCAAACAGTTCTGGTCAAGGATATACGGAAATGGGTAAAGTATATAAAGATCCGAAGACGGGAAAAATGATTATGGTATCGGGTTAGCCCGCTACTATCTTTTACTTTTTTTTAAAATTTAAATATTATTTCTTACAAAACAATTAACCAGATTACTTTTTTATTTAAGATAATCAATTTTACTTTTATTGATATTTTATAATTTGAGGTGTAGAATGAGCGGAAGGGATATTAATAATATTATTGAGATTATGAAGCATGATTTTCATTCCGCATTATTAAATCCTATTGTTATTACAGTTTTAATAGCTATAATTATATTGCCTTCATTATATGCGATTATCAACATTGAAGCTTGTTGGGATCCATATGAAAAAACAGGCAATATGAAATTTGCAGTTGCCAATTTGGATAATGGAACAACATATAACAATATGAGCATTAATGTGGGTAATGAACTAGTTAATACGTTGAAAAATAACACTGATTTCAATTGGGTATTTGTAAGTGAAAGCGAATTGCGTGAGGGTGTTAAAAACGGAACATATTATTCGGGAATTATTATTCCTCAAAACCTAAGTGAAAACGTTGTTTCGATTTCTTCGGAGCACCCAAAGACTGCAATATTATATTATATCGTAAATGATAAGACCAATCCTGTAGCGCCAAGAATTGCTCAACAGGGCGCAAATGCTGTTTATAAAGAAATGAATGCTAAAATAGTTGAATTTATTAATTTGGCCGCTTATTCTAAATTAGGTCAGTTACAATCATCTCTTTCCTCAGGTTCTGCGAAGTTATCATCTGGTGCAGTACAATTATCTGGAGGTGCAGGTCAAATACAAGCCGGTGCCGGTCAGGTATCTAGTGGTGCAGGTCAAATACAAGCCGGTGCCAGCCAGGTATCTGGCGGTGCTCAGCAGGTTTCTGAAGGTTCAGCTAAGGTACAGCAAGGTGCAGCACAAATACAATCCTCTATTGATCCAAGTACACTTCCTGAAGGTAAAATTAAACAGGTAGTAGTCGGTTCACTTAATCTGGCGAATGCAAGTTCTCAGGTTGCCGGAGGTTCTGGAAATCTGGCTCAAAGTTCCTCACAGTTGGCTATGGGTTCATCTCAACTTGCACAAGGTTCATTAAGCCTGGCTGCTGGAGCAAGTTTGCTGTCAAGTTCTGCTTCTTCAGCATTATATGCGGCCGCAGCTGCTCTTGGAGGTGCTTCCAGTTCTTTAGCTGGTGTAACAGGAATTAATGAAAGTGTTTTAGGCCAGTATTTCTATTCTCCAATCAATCTTGAAAAGGTTAATCTATATCAGGCATCCAATTATGGTTCTCAAGTCGCCCCATTCTATCTTGTTTTATCAATGTGGGTAGGAGCTGTAATTACTTGTGTAATGATTAGGCCGGGAATAAGTGCTGGAACGAAATATTCTCCTCTTGAAATGTATTTCGGTAAATTGGGATTCTATATTGTCATGGCGCTGTTACAATCAGCAGTAACCATAACTTTGGCATTCATAATTGGAATAGACATAGATAATCCAATAATGTTTATATTTTCATGTATGCTTGTGTCGGTTGTGTTCATGATATTGATTTATTCGTTCATATCCGCGCTGGGACAAGTTGGAAAAGGATTGTCAATACTGCTGCTGGTATTCCAGATTTCAGGTACTGGTGGTATCTATCCAATCGAGATTATGGATCCTATTTTCAAGGTTTTATATCCGTTTTTACCAATGACCTATGCGATAAATATTATTCGGGAATCTGCATTGGGATTGCTATGGAGCAATTATATTCCTTCATTTTTAGTACTTTTAGGAATTTTAGTTGCAACAGTTATCATTTGTCTTTTAATTAAAGATAAAGCGGATGAAGCAGCACATTACTTTGAAAGCAAACTTGAAGAATCAGATTTATTCTAGCTATTTAATTAGCTAGAACTCTTTTTTTATTTTTTGGTGATTTTTATGGAATTCTGTCCGGAATGCGGTTCTCTTTTGATGCCTAAAAACGGCAAAATCAAATGCTCCTGCGGATATGAAAAATCCTTATCTGAAGATGATTTGGATGAGCAGTATAAGTTTGAAGGCGAAAAGAACAAGGATTTTGAAGTCATTGTAACTGACAATAAGAATGTGGCCTTGCCGACCACCAGAATAACATGCTACAAATGTGGAGGAACAAAAGGATACTGGTGGACAGTCCAGACAAGATCCGCTGATGAAGCACCAACCAATTTCATACGCTGCGCCAAGTGCGGAAACACTTGGAGAAGCTCTAACTAGAATATGGGATTCCTAATAGGAAATGTTTCCAAACATCAAAAATTTAATTAATTTAAAAGTATATACTTTATTATGTGATAAAATGGACATTACTAAAAACTATAATGAAAAAGAATTAACTGTTACTGTTAAAAATAAAGTCGATACAGTAACTGCACCGGATTTTGAAAATGAAATAATGGATGAAATGGGTAATTTTGATTCGTTAATTATTGATTTCACTGATTTGGAATATATTTCTAGTGCTGGTTTAAGAGTATTGGTTAAAGTTGAAAAAGCATTAAAACCTCAAGGGATTTCCTGCATAATAAAAGTCAATGATGCAATAAGAGAAATTCTTACACTATCCGGGTTTAATAAATTTTTAAATATTCAATGAAAAAAACTAAATTCTTTAGTCCCTGTTAATTATATATTCTATATTGTTAAAACCTAAAACTTCGCTAACTTTGACATTACCAATCAAAAGCGGAGAATCGGGGTCGTGAAGCCTGAAATTCTTTTTAACAAGCTTAGTCGAGAAATTTGCATAATAATGCATGCACTTATATAAAAATTAGTTAAATTAAAAAACTATTCATTTTTCAGCTCTTTAATCTCATTTTCAAGTTCTTCAATTTTTTCATCATACTCTTTTAATTTAACTTCAATATCTTCAATTTCAAGCTCTTCCTTACTTTCAGCATCCATTTTTGCTTTGTATTCTTTAATAACTATGGTGAATAGTATCATTCCAATAACGGACGCAAATAACATATATGGATAAATTTGTCCAATAAAAGGGAATGAAATATCTGGCGGTGTTAAGAAAAAGATTAGAAACATCTCAAAACCTGTAAATAAAAACATCAATATGATTCCCACACTAGCTTTAGGGAATTTCTTATCATTCCAAATGAAGAATAAACTTCCAACGATTCCGCTGATTACTGTTGAAATGGCACACGGCAGTGCGGTTACTCCCCCCAAGGTGAATCTGTATGCTCCAGCTATTATTCCTACAGGTACTCCAACGAAAGGACCTCCGAATAAACCGCTGATCATAACTACCAGACATCTGATGTTGGCCGGAGCGTCATTAATGAGTATATGGTAGCGTGAAGCAAAAATTCCTATTAGAGCAAATATGATAAAACACACTATTTGATTCTTTCTTGTAAATTTTCCATTCATGATTTCTTTGAATGGCTTTAAATTCATTGAAAGAAGAACAAATATTAAAACTACACATAAAACCCTGAACATATCTAAATAGGAACCAAAAAGCACGGGTGTATCAATCATTTCGTCAAAATAGGAACTCATAAGGCCTATTATACATATTATAACCAAATATCCCATATCGTATAATGAACTGCCCTGTTCTCTTAATTTAGGTAGTTTTAATGATATGTATCCTAAAATTGAAATGGTGGCTATAAATGTTGAAAGTTTATCAAGGACGTCCAAATCGATTTTAATTCCGATTTGTGAATAGTGATTATACAATCCTATCATGAGAAATATGTTTGCAAGTATCAATAATAAGAATAGTATATTCATCTTCAGATACTTTTTGTTGGTAGTTTTTAATTTATCAAACATTACAATCATTTTTATTATTTATCATTAAAAAATTTTTAGAGGACTGTTATAATTTATTAATAATTTCAAATAGAATATGTTTATGGAAATTGGAATGTCGAAAAGTGAAATCTATGCAATATTGACTGGTGTTTTCACTGCCAGCATAATCATATCAAATATCATTGCCGGCAAAACACTTAATCTTTACTATATTACGTTACCCTGTTCCATTCTATTATTTCCGGTAATCTATGTCATCAATGATATATTGACTGAAAGCTATGGTTATCAGAAGGCCAAAAGAGTTATTCTATTGGGTTTCATAATGAATGTGGTTGCATTGATATCTTATACCATTACAATAATGCTGCCTGCACCCTCATTTTTTGTAAACTCCGAAGCATACTCGATTGTCTTGGGCAGTACTTTCAGGTTAGTGATAGCCGGGTTTGCAGCATATTTGGTTGGATCTATTGTCAATGCCAAAGTGATGGTAATTTTAAAGCAAAAAGCTGAAGAAAATCTATTTTTAAGATGTCTTGTTTCAACGTTCGCCGGTGAAAGCTTTGATTCTTTCATATTCCTTACAATCGGCTTTTTCGGTACAATGCCTTTAACTTCATTATTTTTGATGATTGTAACTCAGGTATTTTTCAAAACGGGTTATGAGATTGTCATCTATCCGATTACTAAACGTATCATCAGGTTAATCAATCAGTGTCAATGATATTATCTTCATCACTATTTTTCTAAAATAACTTATATGATTTAAGACCAATTATTAATTAATGAAAACTCTTGATGAAACATTAAAATCCGTGAACGCAAATCCAAGATATATCTTTAAATTAACCATTCAGGGTGTAATGGTAGGTATATTTGCAGGGCTTATGGTTTGCCTTTACAGATTTCTGCTTTATGGTTCAGAACATGTTTTAAGGGATTATTTAACCATAATACATGGAAATTTATTATACATTATCTTGTTTTTCATAGCTTTGGCCGTTATGGGGCTTTTTGTTGATTGGCTAACCAAATGGGAAGTCGATTCAGCTGGAAGCGGAATACCTCAGGTTTATGCTGAGGTCAAGGGCCATATGGAAGCCAATTGGTTTAAGGTATTGTTCTCTAAAATCGTAGCAGGAGTACTAACCGCTTTGGGCGGACTGTCCTTAGGTCCTGAAGGTCCGTCAGTCCAGATAGGGGGTATGGCAGGAAAAGGTATTGCAAAGCTTTTTAAAGGATCTAAAACCGATGAACTGCGGTTAATACTAGTAGGTTCTGCGGTAGGTATTACTGCAGCGTTCAATGCGCCTTTGGCTGGTGTAATATTCGTTTTTGAAGAGATTAATCATGGATTTGATAAGACATTGATATTCATTGCACTGGTATCTGCCGTTGTGTCCGATTTCATATCCAACGTTATATTCGGCCAGGTAACTGAACTGACATTTCCCGTTTTAAACATTCCTCTTGAATCTTTTTGGGTTTTAATTGTTCTTGGAGTTATAATCGGTTTATTGGGTTACGTTTACAATATTGGAATGATAAAGTCTTCTGACTTTGTTTCAAGATTGGAAATCCCGTCATGGCTCAAGTTCGTGCTGGTGTTTTTGGTTTCAGGCGTTGTGGCTCTAACAATACCTGAAGTGAGTGATGGTGGGCATTTCATGATGAACATGTTGGATGTTGCGATACCATCATTAAGCGTATTGGTGCTGTTATTGGTTTTAAAATATCTGTTTTCAATGTTTTCATTTTCATCAGGGGCTCCAGGAGGAATATTTTTACCAATCTTGGTATTGGGGGCTTATATAGGCGCCATATTCGGAAGTGTTTGCGTTCCTGCATTGGGATTGGGCCATGAGCTGATATACAAGTTCATAATCATTTCAATGGCCGGATTTTTTGCAGCAACTGTCCGCTCTCCAATCACGGGAATAGTTCTTCTTGCAGAGATGTCAGGATCAACCGAATCGTTGGTTGCAATGATAATCGTTTCCTTAATTGCATATGTTGTTCCAACACTTCTTGGAAATGAGCCGATTTATGAATCATTATATGACAGATTGCTTTTGGATAAAAACAGAGAATATGTCAAAAAGCCATCCAAGCATGTTTTAAGTGAATATGTTGTTCCACTTGATTGCAATTACATCAACTTTAAAATTAAGGATATTCCATTTCCAAAAAATGCAATTGTAGTGTCTGTCATTAGGAACGGTAAGTATATCATTCCAACCGAGGACTTCAATATCCAATATTCCGATCAGATTCAGATACTGGCTGATGTAAATGATTATCCCTTTGTCCGTGAAGAAATTGAAGAGCTGTTTGGTGGTTAAATGAGTTTAATTTTTAAAAGACGTAGTGTACGTAGATTTAGTGATGAAAAAGTAAGTGATGAAAAAATTGAAAGTCTGCTGAAGGCGGGAATGCAGGCACCTTCATCTTGCAATGCGCAGCCTTGGGAGTTCATCGTTGTATCTGATGAAAAGGACAAGGAAGCCATTTCGAAAATGCACAAGTTTGCAAAGCCCGCAAGTAAAGCTTCACATCTGATTATTACAGTAGGCAACTTAAATGAGGCCAAGGTAATCGGGATGATTGAGCAGGATTTGGGGGCATGCAATGAAAACATTCTTCTTCAGGCTACCCATGAAGGCCTTGGTGCAGTATGGCTGGGGTTTCACCCGATTGAAGAGAGAACATTGAGATTGAAGGAATATCTGGAAATTCCTGATTATTGCATTCCTTTTTCCGTAATCTGTGTTGGCTATCCGGTAGATGAAGGTGAAGTGAAGCTCAGGTATGATGAATCAAAGGTTCATTTTGACAGATATTGATTAAGTATATATACTAGAAAGTTTATGTATAATATAATCCATTTATTTTGGAGATGATAAAAATGGTAGAATTAAAAGGTACAAAAACAGAAGAAAACTTAAGAACTGCTCTGGCAGGAGAATCCCAAGCACGTGTAAAATACGAATTTTATGCATCACAAGCTAAAAAAGACGGTTATGTTGAATTTAAAGACATTTTCCAAGAATCATCTGACAATGAAAAGGAACATGCAAAAATCTGGTTCAAACTATTGAACGGTGGCAGTGTACCTCCTACTGAGGTTAACCTCGCTGATGCCGCAGCAGGTGAACACGAAGAATGGACCGTAATGTATAAAAACTTCGCAGCTGAAGCACGTGAAGAAGGCTTGGATGATATAGCTGACTTGTTTGATGCCGCTGCAGCTACTGAAAAGGCTCATGAAGAAAGATACAACGCTTTATCAGATAAACTTGCTGCTGGTAAAGTCTTTGTAAAAGATGAAGAAATCGCATGGAAATGTAATAACTGTGGATACATCCATTATGGAAAGGACGCACCAGAAGTCTGTCCGTTATGTGACCACCCGCAAGCACACTTCAGAAAAAAGGATGAAAGCTATATCTAAATCTTTTTTTCTTTTCTTTTTTTTATTATTGTAGAAAATTTATTTAATACCTACTTCGATTTATGCTGCATCTGAAGTTGAAAATAGTAAATAACCATTCCTTTTTTAAAATTAATTTAGGCACATTTAAATAAGAATAAAACATAATTTTAATTAATAACCTAATATTTATAGGTTTAATATTTATTCGAGGTTAAATGATGGTAAGTGTAAACTTAGAAGCTAAAAAAACCGTAGATGTAATGATTGAAAAAGCTGATGCATTAAACATCGCAGTATCCACTTTAGAAAATGGTGCTACTGTTTTAGACTGTGGTGTTAATGTAGATGGAAGTTTTAAGGCGGGTGAACTTTATACTAAAGTTTGTCTCGGTGGACTTGCAGATGTTGGAATTTCAATTCCTGGCGACTTGTCTGAAAAATTCGCTCTTCCTTCTGTAAAAATTAAAACTGACTCTCCTTCCATTTCCACTTTAGGTTCCCAAAAAGCAGGTTGGTCTGTTAGTGTAGGTGATTTCTTTGCATTAGGTTCCGGTCCGGCTCGTGCTATTGCTTTAAAACCGGCTGAAACTTATGAAGAAATTGGATATGAAGATAAGGATGCTGACTTGGCTATTTTAACTTTGGAAGCTGATGTATTGCCTGGTGAAGATGTTGCACAATACATTGCCGATGAATGTAATGTTGATGTGGCAAACGTTTACTTGCTTGTTGCTCCTACTTCTTCTTTAGTTGGTTCCATCCAGATTTCAGGAAGAGTTGTTGAAAACGGTACTTACAAAATGTTGGAATTCATTAAATTCGACGTAACTAAAGTAAAACATGCTGCAGGTATTGCTCCAATTGCACCGGTTGATCCTGATGGATTGAAAGCTATGGGTAAAACTAACGATGCTGTTTTATTCGGTGGAAGAACTTACTACTATGTTGAATCTGAAGAAGGCGACGATATCGCTGATGTGGCTGCTCAATTACCATCTTCAGCAGCTGACGGATATGGTAAACCATTCTTCGATGTATTTAAAGAAGCAGGATTTGACTTCTACCAAATCGATAAAGGAATGTTTGCTCCAGCAGAAGTTGTTATTAATGATTTAACTACTGGTAAAATCTACAAAGAAGGTTTTGTAAACGCAGATTTACTTAAAAAATCCTTTGGAGTAGATGAATAGACTTAACTAGCTATCTTATGATAGCTCTTTTTTTACTTTTTTTAAATAATTTTCGTTTCGCAAAAATATATATTTTGCAAACAAAGTAACTGTAAAAGCCTAAAGAGCTTTTCTTCACATCTTATTATTTCTTTTTTTAAAATTCAATTTTAGAAATATTTATTAACATTTCATTTTATAAGTATTAACATGGTTGAAATTAAAAAACTCACAGCCGATGTTGATGTCGAAGAGTTTATAGAAAACTATGTTGATATTGAACGTTTCATGGGCCTATGTGAAGAATGTGAAAATTACGGGAAAAATTGGAACTGTCCACCATTTGATTTTGATGTGATGGAAGTCTGGAATTCTTTCAATAAACTTAAGATTATTGCATTTAAGCTTGATTTTTCAGATGAAGAATTGGCTATGGAATATTCAGATAAAGAATTGGAGTTCATTTTAAAAAGATTGGAGCGAATGAAAGTCAAACTGATGAATGACATTTATACATTAGAGGATGAGAATTCATATGCTTTGTTTTTGGGAAACTGTAATTTATGCATGAAATGCACTCGTGAATTCGGAATGCCCTGCAAAATGCCATTTAAAATGAGATATTCCATAGAATCTTTAGGCGGAAATGTTGATCAGTTAATTGAAGATATTTTTGGATTTAAAATTTTATATGCGAAAGACAATCGCCTGCCTGAATATCTGATATTCGTTGGTGGCATCTTGTTTGATAAAAAATAAGATATTTTTACTAAAAAATATATAATAATAACTAGGTGAAAAAATGATTGTAAGTATTATTGGTGGAACTGGACCTCAAGGTTTAGGAATCGGTGAAAGATTAGCTATTGAAGGTGTTGACGTTATCATAGGTTCTAGAAAAGAAGAAAAAGCACTTGAAGTTGTTGAACAGGCTAAAAAAGACTTGGCGGATTATGATTTATCAACAATGAAGGGAATGGCAAATGAAGATGCTGCAAAAGAAGGGGACGTTTTGATTATCACCGTACCTTTGGCTGCTCAAAAACCGACATTGGAAGGAATTAAAGAATTCTGCGAAAACAAAATAGTTATGGATGCAACTGTACCTTTAGAAACTGCAATAGGTGGAAAACCATTTAGATTTGTAGATTTAATGGAAGGATCTGCTGCTGAGAGAACTGCAAAAATATTGGAAGGTACCGGCGCAAAAGTAATCTGCGCATTCTGTAATATTTCTAACTCACACTTGGCAAACATCCCTGAAGAAATCGACTGTGACTGTTTGATTGCAGGTGATGATAAGGAATCCAAAGAAATCGCTGCTGAAATCATTGACAAAATCCCTGGAATTAAAACAATTGACACGGGAATTTTGGAAAAAGCACGTATCATTGAAAAAATCACACCATTATTGATTGGATTAAACATCAAATATAAATCCCATTATGGTGGTTTAAGAATTACCGGAATTAATTTTGATTAATTCCTCTCTTTTTTTATTTTTTGATTCAAATGGATGAATTTGAAAGCTTAATTGGAAAGTCCATTAGTGATATAGACGATGAAGTAATTGATGCGATTGAAAGCATTAACATCAAAGTAGCTATTCTTGAATATGGCTATAAGAATTGTCGCAGAAGATACCCGAAAGCTCATTTTAAACTGACTTCAATTGATTATAATGACTTAATTTCATTTAAAGAACTAATTGACTTCAATAAGATATGTATCATATGGTATTTCAATGACATCATCACCGATTTGGAGTTTTTTGACATTACCCAAGACTTGGATTTAATCAAAAAGGACTATGAATATATTAAGGGGATGATTGATACAAATCATGCCCATAATCTAAGGGCGGGGGATACGAAATATCTGGCGGCATTTCGCTTAAATGAAGAAGAAATCCTAAACGATAGGAAAATAAACAAGAGGGTATTCGTTTTTAAAAAGACTTATCTTCAAAAAATGTTAAATGAGATTATTATAACAAATTATTAATATTTTAAATATAATAATTATATAATAACAAGTGATTTCTAAAATGAAATGGCTGTTTAGGAGGATGAACAATGGAATGTCCAAACTGTGGAAAGATAGCAGAAGATAATTCTCTATTTTGCGAAAATTGTGGAACTAGATTAAACCCCGAAATACGCCAAGAAATTCCTCAAAATGTTTCTTCACCCATTAAAAATGATGGTTTTAAAGCTAAAAAAATCCGAGCATTGAAGATTTTTGGTATTTTGGCAATAATTATTGGTATAATATCTGTTTTTGGTTCAATATTTCATGTAAGAATGATTAATGAAGATAGATTAATGCTATATCCAATGTTAAGTCTATTGTTGTCATTTTACTGTTCATTTAAATTAATAGAGTACGAAGAGACATTTGTTATAGCGGAAATAATTGTAATAGTTTCTACTTTGTTGTTTATTGTAGGCGTTATTATTTAATTTAAATTGTCAATTATTTCATAATTGATAATATAATTTATTTTTTTTCCAAAAATACTTTAATTATTTATAGGTTCAATTATTATATTATATAGTGTTAAATAATTAATTTTATGAAAAAGGTTTTGTTAAAATGAAAGTAGTGATTGTCGGTGGAGGAGCTGGAGGTATATCTACAGCTTCAAACATTCGTAAACTTGACAAAGATTGTGAGATTGTTGTTCTTACAAGAGATAATAAGGTTGCATACTCTCCGTGTGCCATTCCTTACGTCTTATCTGGAACAATCAAATCTTTTGATGACATTATAATGAGGACTCCTGAAGATTATAAAGCTAAAGATATTGATATTATCACTGAAGTTGAAGTTACAGCTGTTGATAGTGATGCTAAAACTGTGACTTATGAAAGCAATTCCAAAGAGACTGAAATCAAATACGATAAATTGGTTTTAGCTACTGGTGGAAATCCATTTGTTCCTCCTATGGATGGAGTGGATCTGGAGGGTGTTTTCCAAATCAGAAATATCGAAGATGGAATAAAAGTTCAAGAAGCAATGAAAGATGCCAAAAGCGCAATTGTCACTGGTGCAGGTTTAATAGGTATCGAAATAGCTTTTGCATTGATGAAACAAGGATTGAATGTAACATTGAGTGAAATGATGCCTCAAATTGTTCCAAGGTCTCTTGATAAGGATATGTCAGATATCTTGGTTGAATATCTTGAAAGTGAAGGCATCAATGTTGTTTTAGGAAAGCCAATCACTAAATTGATTGGTGATGAAAAGGTTGAAAAGGCCTGCTTTGGAGATAAAGACCTCATTGATGCAGACATGGTTATTTTAGCTACAGGTGTAAGGGCAGAACTCGAACTTGCCCGTATGGCAGGTTGTGAAATTGGAAGATGGGCAATTCTTGTCAATGATCGGATGGAAACTTCAGTGGAAGACGTATATGCAGTTGGAGATTGTGTTGAATCAAAAGACTTGATTTTGGGATCCAATACCATTTCACAGTTAGGTACAACTGCAGTTCGTGAATCAAAAACATTGGCACGTACAATCTGTAACAAAAAATCCAAATTCAATCCGGTTTTAAATTCAATGGTTTCCAAAGTCGGAAAATTGGAATTCGGTGCAGTAGGTTATACCAGCAGTTTTGCTCAGCAAAATAGAATCAGGCCGGTTGTGCAAAAAGTTGAAGCGCTTACAAGGGCACGCTACTATCCTAATGCAAAACCGATGGATATTAAAGTTATTTGTGATGGAAATGGAACCATTATAGGTTGTCAAATAATAGCTGAAGAAAGGGTGGCTGAAAGAATCGATACTATGACTTTAGCTATTACTGAAGGTTTAACATGCTTTGATTTAAGCAATATAGAATTTGCTTATGCACCTCCTGTATCTATGGTTACAGACCCGTTAATACTTGCAGTTGAAGAGGTAAGTAAAAAATTTAATTAAATGAGAGAAGTGATTTGAATGGCAGAACAACAACATCATGGTCATGGTCATGGGGGCGAAATGACTCCCGAACAACAAAAGCAGATGATTGAGCAAGAAATTAAATTGGCAAGAAACTTAGGCCAAATCAAGTACAAGATAGCCGTCATGAGTGGAAAGGGCGGAGTCGGAAAATCCACTGTTGCAGCAAACCTTGCTGAAACTTTCCAAAAGTTAGGGTTCTCCACAGGTATTTTGGATGCTGATATCCATGGACCTAATATTCCAAAAATGCTTGGTTTGGAAGGTGAACAGTTATACATTAATGAAAACCGCAATATGGTTCCTATTGAAGCTCCAAGCGGTTTGAAAGTAATGTCAATGGCATTCATGTTGGAAAGTATCGACACTCCAATCATATGGAGAGGGCCACAGAAATCAGGTTCCATCAAGCAATTGATTGCGGAAGTAGAATGGGGTCCACTTGACGTGTTAATCATCGATAACCCTCCGGGAACTGGAGATGAACCGTTAACCGTTTTACAGACTATTCCTAACATCGATGCTGTAATGATGGTAACTACACCGAATGTTGTGTCACAGGAAGACGTTTTGAAATGTGTAAGGATGGTCAATATGCTGAATGTTAAAAACATAGGGCTTATTGAAAACATGGCTTATTACATCTGTCCTCACTGCGGTGAAAAATTAAATATTTTCGGTGTCGGTGATGGTGAATCATTTTCCGAAGAGATGGAAATCGAATATTTCGGAGACTTGCCATTGACAGAAAAAGTAAGCGATTCACCAAATCAAGACGGTGTCGTATCAACAATCGATCCTGACGGTGAAGTTTCAAAAAGATTCGTTGAAATCGTAAATCAAATTGACGACAGCTTCTTTAAAGCTGAGTAATATAGCTGACGCTGGCTATGTTAATTAGATATCCTAAGAAATTGGGATCATCTATTTTTTCTATTTTTCCCAAAGTAAAATCCTTATTTTCATCCATATTGTTTAATCTATAATATTCCATACCACGATTATATTCAGCCAGGTCAGTAAAAATTGGAATGACATAGTTTCCGTCATTGCCGTATGGAATTTTGACTAACTTTCCATTTTCAGTTGATATGATAAAATCATTATCTTTCAAATACTCTTTGATTTGTTTATTTGTTTTTTCAACCATTTCGGAGTTATTGTTTTCCTCATGCATATAACTCATTGTAATGTACTGTTTCAATTCAGGATTTTTAATGTCTTCAACTTTCATTGTTATTAACTATTGTGTTTGGTCTTTATAGTATTTTTTCTTTGGAAAGTTTGTAAGTGAGGGCAATTTTTTATAAGTTGTGACAATAATTTTAGAGTGGAATAATATGGATTTGAGATATTAGTCAAAAAGACTAATGTATTCTTCATATCCTTCTTTTTTTAAGTCTTTTTTGGATATGAACCGTAAAGCTGCAGAATTGATGCAGTATCTTTTTGATTCGTTTGGCCCGTCATTGAATTCATGGCCCAAGTGCGAATTTGCCTTTCTGCTTCGAACTTCGGTCCTTACCATTCCAAAGCTGAAGTCCCTGTGTTTGACTATGGCATCGTCACTTGCAGATGCTGAAAATGATGGCCAGCCGCAGTTTGATTTGAATTTGTCCTTTGAAGTGAAGAGAACTTCACCATTTACAACATCTACATATATACCTTCTTCAAAAAAGTCATCATATTTTCCACTATGTGGCAGTTCTGTCATTGAAAGCTGTGTTATTTTATACTCTTCTGGACTTAAGTGGTTGAATTCTTTATCGTCTATTAAAGATAAATCAACATGGCAATAGCCCTGCGGGTTTTTTTCAAGATACTTCTGATGATAGTCTTCGGCCGGGAAAAAATTGCCGATTTCATGGGCTTCGACAACAATCTTTTTTTCGGCTTGCTTTTGTTTTTCATTTAAAAATTTTACAATGGTACTTCTCTGTGATGGGTCCTGCCAGTAAATTCCTGTCCTGTATTGTGTTCCGACATCTGCTCCTTGCCTGTTGAGACTGTAGGGATTAATTATTTTGAAAAATTCCTCCAAGATTTCAGTTAAAGAGATGATTTGGGGATTGAAAGTGACCTTGACACATTCCGCATGGCCTGTTTTTCCTGTACATACTTTTTCATAGGTCGGTGCCAAATCCCGCCCGTTGGCATAGCCGACTTCCGTTTGATTGACTCCTTTCAATCTTGAAATATATGCTTCAACACCCCAAAAGCAACCTCCTGCCAAATAGATTACTTGTAATTTTTCAAACATAATAATTAATTAATTTTTCAATTATTTAAATTGGTCTATTGGCAAAATTATTTCCAACAAAAGTGTTTTTTATCAGGAGATTCATATTATATAGTAAGTTATTAAGGAGACATGTTAGAATGTTTTACAGTACAATAATGAAAATTGATTCAATTGATAGGTTAAGAGATATCAGGGACGCATTACTTGTTGAACAAGGTATTAACCCTACTCGTCAAGGTGAACAAGCTATTAAAGTTGTAGTTGAAAGAATTGATGAAATCCAAGCTACTTTAGATAAATCTGCAACTAAAAACTTAAACAGAAATAAGAAATAAGTGGTTTTTGTGTTAAAATTAGTGACTGGTCGCAGGCGTTTACTTAGAAAAAGAATGTATAAGGCTCCTCACCAAAGACAACGTGGAAGTTATTTTCGTGAAAATAAAAACTTGAATAAGCATTACCAAGAGGAGTATAAAAATACAGAAAGGATAATCAAAAAACGCAGACCAAGAAGAGAAGCTATATCTGGATTTAAAATGTCTTACAGATATAAATATTATAATAATGATATTATTGAAGAAGATGAAGAAGAATTATAGCTTCTTGATTTCTTCTTTTGTAATAATTTTCTTTTCAGAGTGAATATTCAAAACAAGACCATTAAACTCATCATCATTTTCAGCCAAATTTTTGAATAAGTCTATTGAGACTTCACATGGTTCATAGTCAGCTATTTTTAAATATTCAAATCCTTCATTGTAGTTTTCCAAATCAGAAAATACTATTATCTTAAAATCATCTAGGGTTCCTGTTACAAGGAAATCCCTTTCGTGATCTTCGCCTAATGTTGGGCATATGAATTTCATCATGTCTACTCGCTGCAGTCGTGGACATCTTCAGTTGCAATTACGAAGTCCCATTGAGGTGCGTTAATCGCAAGACCTACGAAATCCTCGTCATCGTGGTGGTCTTCAACTATTTCGTTTCCAGCTTTTTTCTCGCAGGTAAATTCTATTTCTCCGAATTGTTCTTTGAATTCTTCGATAGCTATTTCAGCTTCTTCCTCATCAGTGAATACAGGAATAACAAATTCTTCATCTTCTGCTTCTTCATCACTGATAATTAATGCAACAACTTCCTTTTCCTCATTTGATTGGTTGGAAACAATTATGAATTCCTCATGGAATACCATATGTTCTATTTCATGATAAGTTTCGTTCAATTCATTGATTTGGTCAATGTGGTCAGCTTCAAACTTTTCATAAGCTTCTTCTGATTCTTCCAACTGTTCTGCTTTTTCATTTAAACTGTCATCGAGTTCTATAAATTTTTGAATTAATTCTTTTAGTTCACTCATAATAATCACTATAAATAATTCTTCAAAATAAGTTTCTTTTAAACAAATAAGCATTCTCTTCCTAAACACCACTAAAGGAATACAAACGAATGCTTATCATTAACCATCACCATTGTTCATATTATAAAAAAATAGTATGTAAAATATGAACAATACTATTTTACTACCTACTACTATTTAAGTTTTTAGAATGTCCTGAACGGTTTTATGTACAATTTAATAATAAAGTATAAATAATATTATGGATAATTAATTATTTACTCAATTGTTGGGGTGATTAAAAATGTTTTGTCCTAAATGCAAAAAAGAATACAGTGATGACAATGTTTACTGTGTTGATTGTGGAACACGCCTCAGGAAAGAAAATCCTTCAAGGCATCAAGAAACACCTATCAAACGCTTTTCAAACCGTGTAAAAACATCCAAACCTCAAGTTGATGAGAATAATCAGCAAATACCTAGCAAACCTAGAGAAATGTCTACAACAGATCAAAAGTTAGATATCTTAATATTACAAAATAAGGAACTTATAGACCAAAACAAGAAAATAATAGAGCTATTGGAAAGATTGGGAAACTAAAATTCGCTTTCAATAGCTTTGATTAAATTGTAGATTATCTTATTCGTGCTTACATCGACACCATATTCATCTCCAAGTTCTATGACTTTGCCGTTTAGGGTGTCGATTTCCGTTTTTATTTTTCTTTTTATGTCCTGATGTGTTGATGAATAGTGATTGTATGTATCAGGGACCAGTTTTGAGTAGAATATTTTCCTGTATTCGTCCGCATTGTCCCATAGGGTCGTATATGGTGAGGCTTCAATGACTTCAAATATCTCATCGATAATTCTGTCCATCAGTTCTTTTGAGTATTCGTTTTCAGTCAATTTTCCATAGGTAACATCCAAAATTGCTCCTAAAGGATTTAAAGTACAGTTATATAGCATTTTCGCCCATAAGTATTGGTCCAGGTTTTCGGTTAGCTCACAGTTAATGCCGGATGCGGTAATTTTATCCGCCATTTCCCTGAGGTGTGTGATGTCCTGGCCTTGAAGTGATCCAAGCAATATTGGCTCTGTGTAAACTGTAACTTCACTGATATAGCGCTCAGGCCTTGTAAATCCTGTAATGATTCGGGCGCAGAATACCTCTTCTTTTTTAAAGAATCTTAAGTAGGCCTCATCGTTTCCAAACCCATTCTGACATATCAAAATCTTAAAGCCATCTTTTAGAATACTTCTGTTTTCGTTTAACTTTTTGCTTATTTCATTATTTGAGGTTGTCTTGCTTGATACAAGTACATAATCAAATGAATTGGCAGGAATTTCACAGTAATCTTCATAAACGTTGAATTCATTGGGTGTAAATGAGTAGTGTGTAAAAAGGCCAGTTCTTTTAAGGCCGTTTTTTCTTATTTCCTTTGCGGTTTCGCCTCTTGCAAATATTGAAACATTAACCTTCTGTGAAAGTAGTGATGTTGCAAGGCCTATTCCAACGGCACCTGCACCAATTATTAGTATGTCCATATGAATTTTTCCTGAAATTTTTGTTATTTTCTTATTTGTCGGTCCGTATATAAAAGAATTTTTCTATTAAAAATTTTACACTTGAAATGATACTATACTGTAAAAATATGCAATAAGTATTTTACATGATTTTTACTTATTTTATTAATTAAAGGGTTTTAAAGGCTTTTTGATTTTTTCTACTTTTATTATAATGTAAACGTATGTTTCTATTGTAAGCATATATTGTATAATGAATTTCATATACCATTGAATATTTTTAATTTTTTTTAAAAAAAAGTAAATTATGGGAATTATAATCCCATATTTTTTTCAGTCACTTACATCATAATCATCGATTATTATATATTCGAATTGAGGATGCTTGTTTTTCATTTCATCTAAAATTTCTTTTTTTACTTTTTCTCTATCTGCATCAAAATCAACTATCAAATCAAAGCTTATGAGGTTTAAATCTTCATATACATAGAATCCATGAATCTGCAAGACTTCTTCATATTTGGAGGCAATTTCTTCCAAATCATTTCTAATGAAGTCAAATTTATCGTTCCTTGCATAAACTCCAACCGTTAGGATAATTGAAAATTCCTGATATATTTTTAATGTGATTTCACGACTCAATGTATGAATTTCCTTTGCAGTCAAGTTATCATCAATCTCTACATGAACGGACCCTTGCATCTGCTCGGGACCATAATTATGTAAACTCAAATCATATGCCCCATATACTCCATCAACTTCTTCAATTGACTTTTTAATCTTTAAAGACAATTCAGAGTCAACTCTAGAACCAATCATGCTATCAATGGTTTCTTTTAACATATCAATACTTGCTTTTATAATTACAAAGGATATGATAACACCCAAAATTCCTTCAAGGCTAATGTTATAGAAAATTGAAATAATAGCTGCAACTAAAGTTGAAAAGGAGAGTATCCCATCAAAAAATGCATCACTTCCAGATGCAACTAGTGCTTGTGAGTTGATATTTTCACCGACACCTTTTACATAACGTCCCAAAACGAATTTGACAACAACAGCCACTGCAACAATGACTAATGAAGCTGTTGTGTATGAGGTAACATCCGGATGGAATATTTTTGGCCAGGATTCTTGCAGTGCAGTTATACCTGCCCACAATACTATGGCAGCAATGATTACAGATGAAAAATATTCAATTCTTCCATATCCGTAAGGGTGATTTTTATCAGGTGCTTTTCCAGCTAATTTTGCTCCAATGATGGTGATTATTGAAGACAATGCATCAGTGAGATTGTTTATCGCATCTAAAGTAATGGCTATTGAATTTGCCAGAATCCCCACTGTTGCTTTAAAAATAACCAGTATTATGTTTACGATAATACCTATAATACTTGTTTTGATAATTACTTTTTGCCTATCCATAATATTTGATTTAATTTTTATCGTATATGTTTTTTATCAAACGATTAAATACAATTTAAATTTGTTTTTGTCATAATTTCAAAAATCAAATCACTATTTTTTTATATCAATTTGTATAAAAAATATATTATTGGAGATGTAATCATGACTGATTTAAAAGGCACAAAAACTGAAGAAAATTTAAAAGCAGCATTCGCTGGTGAGTCCCAAGCTCACACTAAATACCAATATTTTGCTAATAAAGCAGCTGAAGAAGGATATGTTCAAATCCATGATATTTTTATGGAAACTTCAAAAAACGAAAGAGAACATGCTAAAATTTGGTTTAAAATTTTAAACGGTGAAGAAATTCCTGACACCATTGCTAACTTAAATGCGGCTGCTGACGGTGAAAACGAAGAATGGACTTCAATGTATAAAGAATTTGCAGAAACTGCTCGTGAAGAAGGATTTGCAAAAATCGCATTCTTGTTTGAGAAAGTTGGCGGAATCGAAAAAGAACATGAAGAAAGATACAGAGCTTTACTCGACACAGTTGAGAATGAAACTGTATTTTCCAAAGAAGAAGATGTTGAATGGAAATGTGAAAACTGCGGATTCATTATGAAAGGTCCTAATGCACCTGAAATGTGTCCTGTCTGCGGATATCCTAAAGCACATTTCGAACAAAGAGCTCAAAATTATTTATAATTTTAACTCTTTACTTTTTTTATTTTTTTTAGATTAATATTATTAATAAATAAGATATTTTTTTAAAAAATAGGGATAATAAGAGGCGTTTAATGGCAGTGTAAACGCCTTATTGACTTGTTTTTTTTTTGGAAAAAATTTATTTGGCAGAAAAAATTTTTTCTTATGAATTAGAAAATTGTGGAAAACTAATTCATTCGTGTTTTTTTGGAGATAATGTCTTTCGACTAATAATGTTTTTTAAGCAATGTGTTTTTAGGCGAACCTAACTTTACATCACTAGATATAATGTAGTAACTCATAGTATATAAATATTTCGTTAATTTTTAGGCATACCTAAATTTTTATTTAGATTAACCTAAAAAATAACACGAGTTATATAATGATATGTCGACATCATATTTAAATATAACTATTGTAATAGAATTAAATAATGTTCGATGGAAATGTATTAAAGGAGTATTTGATTAAAAGGGGAGTTTCAAAAGTTGGATATACTGAAATAAATGTTAGTGAATTTCCAGATTTTAATTATGGAATTTCATTGGTCATGAAACTTCCAAAGGATTGCATTCAAGCCCTTATTGATGAGGACTATCAATATTATTGGACTCGCTTTCACGGGATAATAGCTGAACTGAGGGAAATTTCAATGGATGTGGAAAGATTAATCAAGAGTAATTCATATGATGCATTTGCATTGACTTTGGATAGAAATGAAATAGACATGGATAAATTGCTTTCAAGACTTCCCTATAAGACCCTTGCAACCTCTTCAGGTTTGGGTTGGATTGGAAGATCTGCCCTTTTTGTCACTGAGGAATATGGTTCTGCCGTTGCATTGTCTTCCGTATTGACCGATATGCCTCTTGAGGTTTCATCTCCAATCACTGATTCCCTTTGCGATGAATGTGAAGAGTGCCAGAAGGCATGTCCCGTTGGTGCAATCAACCCTACAAAATGGAATTCCAGATTGACTCGTGAAGACATAATAGACATTAAAACCTGCAGTGAATATGTAATTGACCAGTATAAGAAAGGTTTGGGCTGTTCTAAATGCTTGAGCAATTGCAAGTTAACGCAGGATTATTTTAATTCAATTTAATCTTTTTTTTTTAAAATTTTCGACAACTTTATATATTCTAAATTACAACAATTTAAACACAATATGATAACGGAGGCATTAACCATGAAACAAGAAAGCATTGACATAATATTCCTGCTTGATAGAAGCGGCTCCATGCATGGGTCTGAAAAGGACACCATAGGAGGATTCAATTCATTCATCAAGGATCAAAAAAAGAAGGAAGTGCAGGCTAAAGTAACTACAATCCTTTTTGACCATGGATATGAAGTATTGTACAAGAGAAAAGACCTATACGACATTGAGGAATTAACCGAAACAGAATACTATGTAAGGGGCTCAACAGCACTTTTGGATGCAATCGGAAGAACTATCATAACAATGGAAAGGGAAATTGACAATGAAGTACTCTTTGTAATTACAACAGACGGATATGAAAACTCCTCAAAAGAATTCACTAAATCCCAAATCAAAAACATGATTGGCAACCTCAGCTGGGAATTCATCTACCTTGGAGCGGACATCAATTCATACGCAGAAGCTGCAAAGATAGGAATAAGAAACGATCGTACTGCCAATTATGAAAAAACACACGATGGTATCAACAAGATGTATGATACAATATCTGAGGTTTCATATACTCTTTATAATAAAAAACCAATAAATGAATCCTGGAAAGAAGATCTTGAATAGATTCTTCTTTTTCTTTTTTTTAATTTTCAGAAAAAACTTTAAATATTATCTTAAAAATAACTATTTTTAACTAACAATTCTTTAAAATGGTGAATAGTATGGCTGAAAAGAAATTACTGAAAGATTACACTAAAGAGGAAATAACTGAATTTTCAAGTCTGGAAAAGGAAGCTTATGAAAAAGCAGTCAAATTAAATAAGCAATTCTTCCACATTCAAAGCCTTTTGGAAGATTTGACTGATGATTGGAAGGAATATTTCATATTCCTTGAGGATAAAAAGATTTCTAAAATTTGTGAATTTTATGGAGATAAGACTGCTCCTTTTGATGATGAATTGCGTGAAGTGATTGCGGGCAATTTAAAACAATCATTAAACGGCGTGCACAAGGCAGTTAGCTATAACACCAAAAAAATTGACACTGGAAGAATTTTAGACAATAGATAATTGTTGAAAATCAACACTTTACTCTTATTTTTTTTTACTGGACAATACCGTACCACTCGAACCTTTCACCAGCATAGTAGCTGATGTATATTGATGCAATTGTTACTAATACATAAATCAAGGTAACATCAATTGGACAAACTGCTAAAAAGAAGCAGAATCCAATGATTTCAACAAAATAAAATATCAATGAATTCTTCTGGTTCAAATAGGTAAATATTCCTAAGATGATTGGTGTAAATATGATTGCTAGGATAAATCCGCAAACATATAAAAATGGATAGATGTTGCCCACATTCAAATTAAAAATAGCAATATATAAAAACATCTCAACGGCGGTCAGGAAAAACCCTGCAACACCACCTGCAATTGCCTGTGCCATTGTATGCTTTTTAAGAGTTACTCTTGACCAGATTAAAACAGGATAAATCAAGCCAAAAATAGCGCCGATAGGTCCCAATAAAATGATTAAAGCACAAACTGGGCCGCTTAAACCGGTGGTGTGAATGCTTATTTTCCATTGTGTTGTAATCAACATCATGATGAATGTGTTAACGGCATAGCACAGGAGAAGAAATGTCAGGAACGAATTAAGTTTCAAGAATAAGCATATTAAAAATCCGATAAAGTATGATGCTGTTCCAATAATCATAGGGACATAACGGTTTTGTCTGGTAGAAATGTCATTGTCATCCCCGCTTACTTTGGCCCAGAAAAGGATAATGGCCATAGGTAAAATTGAAGCAAAAACAATAGATATTAATTCTAAAAGAGGAAATTCCCATAAATTATTTATTGTCAATGTTAAACAGATTATCAGGAATAACGGAATGCTGATAATTGGTGGATTTGTAAATGTTGAAATTGTTTTAGCTATTTTCAATTTTGATTTCATGTTATTATTATTGGAGCTCTGCTTTATATACCTTTACAAAAATCATATCTAATTAGTTTAATATAATATAATATCATGGAATGCAACTATATTCTTGAAGGTGCAGGTAAGGATACCATAGTTTTCATACATGGCTTGAGTGATAGTCTTGAATACTGGATAAAATTGTCCTCAAAACTATCAAGGAATTATCAGATATTGAGATATGACTTAAGGGGCCATGGAAAAAGTGAATTTACAGATTTCACGATGGATGATTTGGCAGATGACTTGCATGAGTTAATGTTGAAGCTTGATATTGAAAAGGCTTCTTTGATAGGATTGTCCTTAGGGGGAAATGTTGCCTTGAAATTCGCACTGAAATATCCAGAATCCGTTGAAAATTTGGTTATAATGTCAAGTTTCAGTGAAGTTGACGATAATTTAAGATTAAAGTTTTTAGAGCTTGAAAATGCAATCAATATAGGTTTCGAAGAATTTTTCGATGCTATAATTGATTATGTTTTGCCGAAAGATATCCTTGAGGAAAATTATGATATGCTTCAGGGATATAAGGTTTTGCAAGCTCAAAGCGCCAATCTGGATGGGATAAGGCAGGGCATAGAAATAGGCATTGATTTCAATGTTACAAATAATCTCAAAGATATTGATGTTCCTACTTTAATTTTAGCAGGTAAGGACGATGAAATATCCTCCAATAATCTACAATATATATTAAATGATAATATTAAGGATTCAAAATTGGTATTCTTTGAAAATACAAAGCATAATCTTCTGATTGGAAATAATATTTCGGAAATTGAAAAGTTGATAAGGCAGTTAATATGAAAGTATCTGTAATCTTATGTGTTTACAATGAAGAAAAATATATAAGTCGAGCTATCGAAAGCATTTTGGGTCAGACATTGACAGATTGGGAGTTGATCATCATCAATGATGGATCAACCGACTCTACATTGGATATAATTAACTCCTATAGTGATGAGAGGATTAAGGTAATTGACCAGGAAAACATTGGTCCTGGAGCCAGTAGAAACAAAGCTTTAGAAATAGTTCAGGGGGATTATGTTGCTTTTCTTGATGGGGATGACTGGTTTATCAGTGAAGCCCTTGAAGAAGCATATGCTGAAGCTGTTTTAAAGGATACTGATATTTTAATGTATCAAATGATTAACTATGATGATGATACTGGGCGCATTTATCAAAATGACTGGTTTAACTTAAATTCATTTGACGAATCTTTTGATGACAAGGTGTTTGGGCCTGAAGATACTAAAGAGTTTTTATTTGACTTGTCTGTAGGGGTTTGTCAAAAGCTATACAAGAATTCATTTTTGAAAAGAGCAGATGTTAAGTTCCCGGAAGGAATATACTTTGAAGATATGCCATTTTTCTTTGAAATTTACTTGAAAGCTCAAAGAATTGCAATTCTGCGCAAGCACTTATATTATAGGAGAAAACACTCTTCTTCAATCACTCATGTGGTTGACTGCAGTTACCTAGATACCGTTCCGGCAGGTCAGGAACTAATGAAACGCTTCATTGAAAATGGCTTTTACGAAGAATATAAATATGATTTGATTGCTTATAAGATTAACGGTCCTCGTATGGCTTTGGCAGAAATCGTTGATGAGTGCAAAGCACCGCTGTTTGATTTGATTCATGAGGATTACCTATTAATTAAGGATTCTCTCTATTATGAGGATTATCTGTCCGAGTTGGGTCCTGTTAAAAGGAAATTTTTCCTGGATGTAATAAAATCCAATGATTATGAGGAATTTAAAAGATTTAATTATTAAAAAGCAATAATTTATATACTATTAGAAACTAATCTAGAACTATCGTCTTTTCTTATATTGTGATTTGGAGTGCATATGAACTAATTTTGATTTGATTAATCACAAGAAATTTTTTAATTGGATTTGATAGAAAATGAGCAAAAATAAAAATATTGAAATGATTACAGGAGATCCGAAAAACGCAATCATCCGCTTGAGCATTCCGATGATGATTTCAATGCTTCTAATCATGTTGTATAACATTGCAGACAGTATTTGGGTTTCAGGACTCGGACCGGATGCTCTTGCAGCCATAGGATTCATCACTCCATTATTTATGGTTTTGGTAGGATTGGGTAATGGTATCGGAGCAGGTGCAAATTCATTGATTGCGAGGTTCATCGGTGCCAAAAACTTCAAACAGGCAAACAATGCAGGTTTGCATGCAATCCTATTGTGCGTTATTGTATCAGTGATTTTTACTGTATTGATGTTAATATTCATGAGAAATTTGCTTGAAATGATGGGTGCAGGAAATACAATTCAGTATGCACTTGATTACGGAAATATTGTATTTGGAGCGCTCATAATTTTCGTATTTTCAGGCGTTGCCTCCGCAATATTCAGGTCTGAAGGGGACATGAAAAGGGCAACTTATGCGATTGCCGTTACTGCAGTAATGAACATCATCCTAGATCCTATATTCATCTATGTTTTAGGACTTGGAATCACCGGTGCGGCATGGGCTACTGTACTGTCAGCTACATTGTCCTGTCTTGTTATGTCTTACTGGATTTGGGGTAAAAAGGATTTGTTTTTGGATTTGACCCCTAAAAACTTCAGCTATGAAACAAAAATAATGCTGGATACTTTGCAGGTGGCAATTCCGTCAACTCTTGAAAACATTGTCTTTTCAATTTTGGCCATTGCAATCAATGGAATGCTTGTGGTTGCATCAGGAACAACGGCCGTGGCAGTCTATACTGCATCAATGAGAATAGTTCAACTGGCTATGATACCATTAATTGGTATCGGAACAGCCGTTTTAACCGTTGCAGGTGTATCTTATGGTGCTCATAACTTTAAAAATTTAAAGACAAGCCATTCATTTTCCATAAAATTGGGATTTGCACTGTCAATTGCCATAGGGGTTGTGATGTTTATATTTTCAGCTCCACTTGCAACTTTGTTTTCATACACATCAGCAAGTGCAGGTTTGTCTCCTCAAATAGCTACTGCAATATCTATTTTGAGTCTGTTTGTTTTGGCAGTTCCTCATGGAATGATGTCATCAATGGTTTTCCAGGGTGTAGGTAAAGGTATTTATTCATTAATCATTACTTTGCTTAGATCATTGATATTGGAAACAGTATGTGCTTACATATTAGGTTTTGTTTTCGGCTGGGGAGTCATAGGAATATATATTGGTGTTATTTTGGGTTGTTTCATTGGTGGAACTGTAGGTTACATCTGGGCAAAGTTATTCATACGCAAATATAGTAGAATCTGGGACAGGCCGGAAGATTCCAATTAAAATCCCAATAATATTTTTATGCCTATTAAAATTAGTATTGCTCCACCAACGATTTGGAACTTGTCTCCAAGGTTGTTTCCTATTTTCTTACCTAAAAATATTCCAAGCAATGTAAATAGAAATGCAACTACACCAATAATGATGGATGGGATAAAGATTTCGTATTTTAATATAGCGTATGTTAATCCCACTGCAAATGCGTCAATGCTGGTGGCTATTGCAAGTAAGGTGACTTCCGTAAAGTTAAACTTATCTGTAATTTCATCATCGTCATTCGCAAGGCTTTCCCTTATCATATTAAGACCTATTGCCAGAAGTAGAATGAATCCTACAAAAGAAGCGATTGAGGCAATGAATGTGCTGATTACTTCACCACAATAGTAACCTAATATTGGCATCATGAACTGGAAAAATCCGAAAAATAGTGCGTAATAAAATATTTGGGATGTATTTAAATCTTTTTGTGTAAATCCTTTTGTCAGAGATACACTGAATGCATCCATCGCCAGTGCTATTGCGATTAGTAATGTTGAGATGATATCAAATGCCATTGTTAGTAATATTATTTTAAATCCAATATAAAAGTTATTATTCAATATATTTTTTTGGAGATTTCAACAGATTTTACAATTTTTATCATTTCGTTTTATTTTTATTATATTATTTGACAATTGATTATAATTATTAAATGATTATTAAAATTTATTCATTCTACAATAGATTTTTTTACTTTTGAAATTTCGGTGAATATTGATTAATTC
>JAILDN010000020.1 GCA_024689425.1 Methanobrevibacter sp. | reverse complement strand
ATATTTATTTAATTTTTAATAAATATCATAAATTTCAGCATCATAGTCTTCGATTGTATTAAATCTCATTCATTCTCACCTCCAGAAATGCAATTTAATCTAACAAAACCTCTTTGATTACCTAATCTATCAAAACTCATTATATCCTCAAAATATTTATTTTTTACCTCCAAATACAAATCATGGTCTATTTCATTTTCCTTAGGATAATAAAATATACAAAACGAATGACAACAATAATCCTTATAATAAGGCGCATTATCAATCATGTTTTGAATATCATCTCTGCAATTATCTTTATCACATTTATTCCCATCAAATTCTGTTAATGTATCAATATCATCAGGCTCATTATTAGAAACATAACTCCCATAAATCCAATGATTTAATTCATATCCACAATCTTTAATCTTATTCAATTGAATTTTATACATTTCCATAATATACTTTCGCATATCTGATTGACCTTCAGAAAATTTTGACTCAAATTCATTTAATGAAACTTCATAACAGGCATAAGGTAAATTCCCATGTTCATCAAAGTCAAGCAAGCCTTTAACAGTTTTAATCAATTCTCCTCACCCACAACATAATCATCAAATGATATTATATTAAATTTTATACTAATATAAATTGAGCATATTGGATTGTGATGTAAAAATTTATATATTTAAAAATTAGTGTTTTGTGATAGAGAGCATTTGATAACAAAAAAATTAAAAAAATGGAACATCATCTACTTTCCACTTTTCATAAGCTACTTTATCTTTAATTAATTTAGAAAATTCAGGGTGATTATTAAAAAAAGCATCATATAATGAAACATAATCTTCTCTATTAGAACTTTGATCAAGAAGTTGTTTTTTAAAATAATCATTACTATTTCGTAAAGCCATATTGGCAACAACAAATCTTTTCCTAGCACCAGGATCAGGCAATAGTAAAACAATAGTTGAAGGCACATAATCATTTAAATTAACCAAATCATTAGCAAATAACTTTAAATATTTATCATCTAACCAAGAATCTAACTCTGTAGGTTTACTATTTAAAAATTCTTCAAACTCTTTATCAGACAACATTAAACTACCTCCAATTATTTATAATTATATATTTGTTTGAATTAATATATATAATTTAAACTAATTCAATTATAATAATCCTCTTCTGCTTATCAACTTTTATTGTTCGATATTTTTGCCCATTATTAAGCAACCATTCATATTGATTAGCATAAATACCCAAATGTTTTCCATCAATTGCAATCCCTTTAACACCAATATCTGCACGAATGATAATTAAATACGGATTTTTACCACCATTCATAAATTTTTTTCCAACATCTCTTGAGAAACTCGAACCAATAAAACCTTTAAATGACTTAACTTCATTTTCAATGAATCTAGATAAATCAACATCTTTTTCACCCCTAAATAGCAAAGTGGGTTCCATTAACCCATCAGTACTTTCTATCAATTCACTTAATATATTTTTAATACGTTCATATCTTTTAATTTTTTTATTTGATGGAATATATTCTCCCCTTAGATATTCATTGAATTTTTTAAAAAATTTAGAAGACCATAATTCTATAACTTTTTTATGTTGAGGATTTAAATAAAATCTCTGAATTAACACATAATTTTCACAAACTTCCTCAAAATATTGGTTGATATACTCTGCATACGCATCAACATAACGTACAAAATTTTTATTATATTCTTTTGAAATAAAAGATAAATTCAATGAAGTTTTATTAAAATTAATTTTTGGAAATATGGATTTTAATTTATTATTTGGTTGTTTAAGTTTAATCTTTGATTTTTTATTAATACTATTTATTTTAGATTTGACAGTGCGTACTGGTTTTTTAACAGTGTTTTTTACTTTACCAATTAATCCATTATTATTTTTAGATTTATTTGATTTAGTAGATTTACTAGATTTTTTAGTGGTGGTTTTCTTTCCACTTCCACGTAAATCAGATGGTGGCCTATTACTATAACTTAACCAGCATTTGCAATTAGCTACGTTTTCTGCTCCACCGTTTAAGTCTCCAGGATACATCATCCTTGCAGGATAAGAACCAAAAATATCAAATGTCTCATCAATAGGAACAGATTGTATGAATTTGGCTTTATGCCATACACGTGTTCTTTTTGTTCTTCCATTATTCCAAATTTTATAACTGTATCCATCGTAGACTGCTTTTACCCAGCTTAAGTTACATTCGTTAGTGTGGAATGAATCTTTGATGATGTTTTGTATTCTTTTTTGTGCATGTTCACCATACTCTGTTTTTAGTTTATTGGTTAACTCTGCTTCAGATAGATTACCTAAGTTCTTAGTATTAATATAATCTTCAATCTTACCTTGTAAATTAGGTATCTCTTCACGAATACGATTACCTAAGATAAATTGGTATCTATTAGATATATTGGATACTGCTGCATTCACTGCTTTTTCTGGAATACCATAACTAATACGTTTAGCATCATTCTTAAGATTAGAATCAATAATATTTTCAACACCATTCTTAATATTTGAACTATTGATTGGATCACTGGTTCCAGACACAGCATCTTCAATAACCGCATCAATAATCTTATCTTGAAATGATGCTGCTTGAGTAGTTGCACGATTAATATTCTTATACTTATATTGCAAGTGAATATCATCTTTCAATACAAGTACTTCATGCAATCTTTGAACTTTTAAAGCATATTGTAATCTATCTCTAGGAGTTAAATTAATCATAATTATCTAAATAACTATTATCTTCAGGATTATTTTCTAAAAGATTATCATCATTATCTTCAGGTAATGAGTAATCCTCTTCTAAGCTGCTGATGATTGTTTCTAATCTTTCATCAGTGTTCATTGCATCATTACCATAAACAATTGTGTCTAGGCTTTGATTATTCATGAATCTTAAATTGTAGTATTCGTCGGTTTCTTCCATGTGTAGTTCAAATGATTCACCGAAACGGTTAATGAATTCACCCAATGTCATTGCACCATTCTGCAAGAGTTTAATACCACGGTCAATTAAATTGTCTTCCTCTTCAAAATTAACTGGCAAGTACTCCATCTTATGATTTTCAGTAGTGTACTCATACTTGATAATAGTCTTATTTATCAAGTTTGCAATTCTTTTCTGCAATGTTCCCACAGTAGACTTACTGTAATTTTTGAGTAACATTTCAGTACGGTTAGATCCAATTCCAGAACCTTCACTATCACCTAACCTTTCACGAGGCACACGATGAATACGTCTTATACGGTCACCAATACTTTCACTTAAATCTAGGAAGCTTCCTTCTTTTTTCTCCTCACCAATCTTATGAACATTAATATTAAGATTATTATCTTCAGAAGGAATAGTAACTACTAATGCTGTTCCAGGTTCATTTGTTACATCTTTGAATTCTTTTTCCAAATCCTCTTCAAAATCATCCATAGTGTAATCTTCAGATTCATCAATATTACCACTAATAGTGATGATATAATTCGGTACTCCATGAGTTTTGAAATGACTGAATTGATATTCTACAATAGCATTATCAGTAAGTATTGCATCTAACTCTGAAAGGTATTTTGGTTTTCCATACACTTTACTTTCTGATGATTTAGTGTTGAACCAGATTAACTCATTAGCAATAGTATCATTAGTAATATTCTCATTGAATTTACCGGTCTCTTTATTCAGGAAGTCTTTATTATTGGGATCATATAACTTGAAG
>JAILDN010000085.1 GCA_024689425.1 Methanobrevibacter sp. | reverse complement strand
TAACGATATTATTGCACCCATTTTAAAAATTAATAAAAAAGAATCTGTATTTTTATAAACCCAAATAATAATCATTACAAAATAAGAAAATAAAGAAAATTAGGAAGAATTTATCTCAAAAAAATTCAGGCCCCTAAAAATCTTAATTACTATCGTAACTGACAGCTTTAAATCCAAATGTTTCACCCCCAACACCTGATGAATTATTAGCAGAATATCAAAAACAATGCAAAAATATCCATGAAAATATGAATTATTAAACATTGTTAAAATATCCTTCCAAATTATTGGGGATTATTTCCATGTAAAATATTAAATTACAAAATATTTAAAGGTTTTGAGCTAAAATAAGTGATAAAAATTGTTTTTAAAAGAAAAAATTGCTTTAAAATAAAAAAATTTACTTTAAAAGATAACATCATCAGAAGTTTTCCAAACATTCCTCTTTCAGGAAAAATGCATCCTCATTGTCGGGATTTCTAAGAAGAACTTTATTAAAGCTATCAACCGCCTCTTCAAATTTGCCCAACTCCATCAGTACGACACCCTTATTCAGCAAAAAGTCTATATTATTTTTTTCTAAAGAAATAGCTGTATTAAAGCATTCCAAAGCTTCATCAAGTTTGCCCAAATCAATGTATGCATTGCCCATTCTGTTAATAGCATCGGCATCCATTTCAGAATCATCCAAACAAACCTCAACCGCCCTGTCGAAAGATTCAATCGCCTCTTCCAGACGGCCCATATCAGTTAAAAGGTTTCCTCTGGAATTCCAAACTTCCGGATTTTCACTGTCGATGACAATTAGCTTGTCATAGACTTTCAATGCCTTATCATACTCGCCTAAAACCTCCAGAATGAATCCTCTCCAGTATAAAACAATGGGACTGCTTGGAGAATAATTATAAGCGATGGTACTTGATTTCAATGCACCCTCCAAATCACCGGCATTCAAAAGGGCAATAGCCTTGTTGTTTAATATATATACATTATCAGGTTCGATTTCCAATGCCTTGTCATAGCATTCAATGGCTTCATCAAACTTACCCAGTCTTGAAAGGTTATCTCCCTGCTTATTCAAAAGATAAACATCATGGGGATCAATTCTTAAAGCGGCATCATAGCACATTGTGGACTTGTCAAATTTGCCGCTGTCAAAAAGAATGTCTGCACGTTTTGTTATCATTGACTTTTCATCGATTTTGTCTCCTTTCCAGTCATCGATGTCCAATTTTTCAAAATAAATAATCTGGAATTTATCAGAATTGTCGACTCTGCCACCATACATCTTTTTAAATTCCTTCAACATTTCTTTAGAGTCTTTAAATCCTTCTTCATGTGCAACGTCATCATTGCCAACAATATCTTCAAAAGCAATATCTTCAACATCAGTGACAATGGCTTCAAAGATTTTCATCTTTTCCTTTGAAACAAGATTCCAGTAACAGTATAATCTGTCGCCTTTTTTAAGAGGAGTTTTCCAAAGTTTACGAATAGTTCTTCTTTTTTTACCAGTTATTACATCTATATCATTACTAGAAAATGATAAAATCGGCATTTTGGACCTCCCTTAAATTTTATTCAATTACCTGTTCTCCAAATTCTCCAGTTTTAACTTTTACAACACCATCAAACAATGGCTTAATATCGCGAGCCAATTTAACCAAATCATGGGGATTTGGAACATCCACTTTTTCCAGAGCAGGATCCAATACATTTTTATTTCTAAATTGCTGTATGGTATAAATGTCTCCTTCAATATCATTGACAAGATTATGAATGTCTTTTTTAGTGTGAAGTGTTGGAACATAAGTCGTTCTAAGTTCTAAACGAACATTTGAATCATTGTTAAGGAGTTTCATTGATTTTTTTACTTGTGAACCAACATTAGCTCCAGTAACTTTCCTATACTTTTCAAAAGGTGCTTTAATATCCAAAGATACAAAATCCAATAATTCCAATTCCAGCAATTTTTCAATTTTTTCAGGATAAATGCCACTAGTATCAAGCTTGGTTTTAAGATGAATGCTTTTAATATAAGTGAATATGTCTATCAGAGCATCCAATTGCATTAACGGTTCCCCTCCAGATATTACGACAGCATCAATAAAATCGGAAGCGTTGTCAATTTCCGATTTGATTTCTTCGAAAGTTTTTTGAGTATCGTCTTCCAATAATTCTACATTATGACAATATCTGCATGCCAGAGGACATTTGGACATGAAAATAACTAAAGACATATTTCCATGAAATTCAACCGAAGATATTAAAGTTCCACCCACATACATTAATCTACTACCTCATGAACAATTTCAATGAATTTTCTATTCTCTTCCATTGTACAAATACTAATTCTTATCCAATATTCATCCAAACCTTTAAATGAAGTACAGTCACGTACAATTATTCCTCTTTTCATAAATTCACGGGTAATTTCAGCTGCGGTATAACCTGTATCTTTAACTCCAATCAAAATGAAATTAGATTTTGATGGAAATACATTAAGTGAATCTATTTTAGACAGCTCATCAATCAAATAATCTCTGCTTTCAATTCCATCCGTTATTGATTTTTCAATGTATGCTTTATCTTTAAATGTATTGACGGCCGCAACATATGATAATCGGGTTAAAGAAAATACCGGTTTGATTCTGTGCATATATTCAATAATCTCTTCACATGAAAGACCATAACCGATTCTCATTCCAGCAAGACCCAGAACTTTAGACATTGTTCTAATGATGAATATATTATCATATTCATTAATCAAGTCCTTGTTTGTAACTTCTGAATATTCAAAGTAAGCTTCATCTATGACAATTAAAATGTCTGGATTATTGCTGGCTATTTTAACCAAATCATTTCTATCAATTAAAGTTCCGGTAGGGTTGTTTGGACTGCATAAAAATATCATTTTGGTTTTTGGAGTAATTTTTTCAAAAATTGAATCGACATCCAATATATTGTTTTCCAAATCCCAGCGGGCATAAACCGGACGGGCGCCATACTGTTTTAACAGATATTCATAATACATATAGGATGGTATAGGCACTATAAATTCATCATCCGGTTCAATGAATGTTTTTGCCAGCACGTCTATGATTTCATCAGCACCATCTCCTCCAATGATAACCTGTGAATCTTTAACATCCGCATATTCGGCAGCAAGATGAACTATTTCCTTAAGCTGGGATTCAGGATATCTGTTGATTGAATTTAATTCATTTTTAATAGCTTCAACAGCTCTTGGTGAAGGACCCCATGGATTTTCATTGGATCCTAATTTAATAATATCTTCTTTTTTTAATCCGAATTCTTCAGCTATTTCATCCTGTGATCTTCCGGGGACATATGAATCCATATCACTAACAATCTGTCTTGGTTTCATAATTAATCTTCCTTATACTGTTTGGAAAGTTTAACATAATTATCGGCATTGACTTGAATATGTTGAATCTGTTCTGGCGTAACTTCCTTTATTAATTTGGCAGGAACACCTAAAATCAGACTGTTTTCAGGGAATTCTTTACCTTCACTTACGACAGCACCGGCACCTACAATTGAATTTTTACCAATTTTAGCACCATTTAAAACAGTTGCATTCATTCCAATCAAGACATTGTCTTCCAATGTGCATCCGTGAATAACCGCACCATGACCAACAGATACGTTGTCCTTAATAACAACAGGAAAGTCTTTAGAACAATGGACTACACAGTTATCCTGAACATTGGAATTATTTCCTATTTTAATTGGAGCAGTATCACCCCTTAAAACAGCACCATGCCAGATAGAAACATTTTCGCCAAGTTCAACATCACCAAGTACTTGTGCACCAGGGCATATTACAATAGAGTCTTTTTTATTTTCCATAATATCACTAGTTCATTTTATTAATTATTTCTTTTCTTTATTTTTATCTTGAATAATATGGGTTTGTTTTAATAATACTCTTGTATCAGATGGTAAATCTTCATACAATAAAACATTTGAACCTATAGTGGAGTTTGAACCGACTTTTACACCTGGAGAGAAACTGGAATTAATACCTGTTTTTACAGAGTCCCCAATAATAGCTCCAAGTTTACGTCTTCCACTATCTTCAATTGCATCTTTAATCTTAGTTTTAACATTCGCATTATCAAAACGTAAATTAGCAAGGTTGGTTCCTGCCGCAATATTACAATTGGATCCTATTACGGAGTCCCCAACATAACTTAAATGACTTACATTAGTATTTTCCATAATGATTGAGTTTTTAATTTCAACAGCATTACCTACATGGACATTATCGCCAAGGTAAGTGTTACCACGAATATAACAGTTAGGACCTACATCACAGTTTTTGCCTATGTAAACATTTCCTTCAATGTAAACTCCCGCTTTAATAACACTTCCTTCACCCAAATGGACTTCACCATGAATGTGAGCTCCGTTTTCAACTTTACCTTTGATTTGAGTTTTTAAATTACCAATCAACTCCTCATTAACTTCGATAAGTTCCCATGGTCGTCCAACATCAATCCAGTCTTTATCAGTTTTATGGCCAATGACCTTTTTACCGTCAGCAATTTGCATACTGACAGAATCAGTAATTTCATACTCACCCCTTTCAGATAATCCTGTTTTTTTGATTTTTTCAAAAATATCTTCATTAAAAACATAAATTCCAGTATTTATCAAATTGCTTGGAGCTTCTTCCCTTTTAGGCTTTTCAACAATGTTTTTGATGTTTCCCTCTTCTATTTCAACAACACCAAAAGCAGAAGGATCATTGACTTCAGTTAAAACCATTAATGTATCCGGTTTTAAGTAATTGTATTTTTTAATGATTTCTTCAATAATCTCATCGTCAAGTATAATATCCCCATTTAAAACAATTAAACTACTTTCAATGAAATCTTCACCATAAGAAATAGCATTTGCCGTTCCAAGGAAATCTTTTTGAGTCTTATAAGTAATATTTACCCCAAATTTGGATCCGTCACCGAAATACTCTTTTACAATTTCTTCTTTATAGCGAACAATTAGTAAAATATCTTTAATTCCATTATTTTTTAATGATTCTATGTTATATTGAATAATTGGTTTACCTGCAACAGGCAACATTGTTTTAGGCTTTGTAAGTGTTAATGGCCTCATCCTTGAACCTTCACCAGCACTCAAAATAATTGCTTTCAATTTTATTACCCCATATTAATTAAAAATTATTGTACAATATTATGTTTTTTCTAATATATTAATTTATTAAGTATTAATTAATAATGGAATTTTTTGGATTGAATAAACCTTGTTTTATTTTAATTTTAGAACCAATAATTCTGATAGTATTGATGAATAATGTTAATTTAGTGAAAGGTATTTTAAATTTAGATGCGAAAAATGTTTTGATGACCAAATTAATTAAAGAGCACCTACATGAAATAGGAAGTTTTTTGAATCAACATGACATAAACTGTGACTTTGAGGGCTGATTTTAAGGGCATTATTAAAATTAGCTTAATTCAGAATATAAGTTTCTTCATGATTTTGAAGATGAATTAGGTAAATTTTATTTGTAATAAAGATTTATTTTTAGCTTATCCCATTAAGGAACAAATCAATTCTATCCCATGGCTTAAATTTGCTGAGTGAAAAAGAATATATAAATTCCAAGTCGTATTGTGATTCATCAAAGTCTTAAATCTCAATGTCAATGTATTCATTAGAGAAAATGAGTTTTCCGAGTTCAAAATCCAAGTTATAATTTTTCATATTTTTTTATTGTTTATTCATTTTTATAATAAAATAATTTTTATTTCATTATTTTTATCCAATAATTGATGAATTTGTTCATATTTATAATGGTTAAGCTAATAAATATTTTAAAATTTTTTTATTTATATAAAAATAAATGATTTTTGATATTCTTGTCTTTTTTTTAAAAAGATTAAATCATTTTTTTAATTTTTCA
>JAILDN010000030.1 GCA_024689425.1 Methanobrevibacter sp. | reverse complement strand
TAAATAGGTGGAGTAAAAGTTTTTATTATGCCTAACCAAAAAACAAATACTCCAAATACTATTTTAGATGTTAAACAATATATATTTTGTGATTTTAATGATGGATTAGTCCTTTCAAATCCTCGTTTTGTGAAAATTTTTAAATCCTGTCAAAAGGCTCTAAAATCTTTTGATTTAAGTTTTAAGAAGGATGTTCCTTATTTTAAAATGAGTTTAGCTCGATGTCCATATTGTGGAACTCGCCATGTTGTAAAATATGGTTTTACAAAAAGAACATTAGTATTTAAAGAAATAGGTAAAACTAAGGTGAAGGTTCAGCGTTATATTTGTAAACGATGTAGTAAAACATTTCAAACTGATTTAACAAGTCTTGTTGATAAAAACAGTAATTTTACGAATGAATTGAAGAGTGAATCAGAACATTTAATTTCAGATTATCTGGGAAGCCTTAAAAATGTTTGTAAATCATTTAAAAAATTCTTTGGAATCACGGTTTCACATCAAACAATTGAAAATTGGCTTTTTGTTAATGAAAACATTTTAGAATTTGATTTAGGGCGTTGCTCGGGTTATTATGTCTTTGATGTAGAATGGATAAAAATCAACGGAAAATGGAAATATCGTCACACATTACTTGATTCTATTTCAAATTGCATCGTAGCCGATGCAATTTACGATAATGAAGATGAAACAACTGTTGAAAAGTTTTTAAAAGAATCTACAGCAAATAAAAATAAAATTGCAATCACAACAGATTTAGATAAAAAATATGCCTCAATTATCCCAAAATTAGGTTTTAAACATCAATTGTGTATTTTTCATACTAAACAAAGTTTAAATAAACAATTAAAAACTTTTAAAGATAAAAATCGCATTTCTGACGAAGAATATCATGAATGTCACAAACAACTGAAAATAATCAAAGATTTATTCGATTTAAATGATTATAATGAATTCAAAAATGAAGTACAATCTTTAATTTATCGTAAAGATGATTTTCATCCAGTGATTTATAAAATAATCAGAAAATCAATCACTCCACGATATAAAAGCTTCATTTATCACTTAAAAGATAAACGAATTGAAAAAACAAGTAACAAAATTGAAAATGCATTTCAAAAAACAATACAAAAATCAAGAAAACGAACATTCAAGACCAAACGAGGCGTTTTAAAACGAATCTATCGCAGAGATCTCATTTGGAATGACAATCGCAAAAAGGATTTTGAAAATCAACAAAGTTTTTGAAAGAGTCAATAAACAACTTAATATTAAACTTAAATACTTAAAAAATGAAATATAATAATGAGGTTGAATTTTTTTAAGAAAGAGGGAGAAATATGGGGTTGGCTGGCATAGATGTAACTTTAAAAGATTATAAAAACATGCTTTTCAAATCAAAAAAGTATTTGTTTATTTATCTTCTTTTAATTTTAGTTTTAGGATTATCTACTGCGAGTCAAAAAAACTTTTCTCATCCTGATTTTGTTATTTTAACGTTTGCTGTAGTGGCTATTCTAGGTATTTTTTGTATTCTTTTTTACTTGCTGCATGATAGTGATGAGGAACTGTATAAAGTCGCGTTTGTTTTAATAATATGTTTTGGTATAGTTTGTTCGTTAATTGTTCCTATTTGTGATGTCAGTGATGAAACTGAACACCTTGCCCGAGCAGAAATCACCTCTCAAGGGGTTATTATTCCTCATTGGAATGGTGAAGATAAGGGTCTTGAAGGATTGTATAATCATACTGAGGGAGAAAAAATAAGCAGTGAAAAAAATCTAGGTGTAGGTTTTAATTCGATAATTGCTATGAAGTTCTTCACAAAAAATCTTGGAATGACAGTCTTTGATTCAAGTCATGATACAGATAAAATCAATCATACTCCGTATATTGTCGATTCTGCTTTTGAGCAAAATCCATTTTTCGGTTATCTTCCACAGGCTATTGGTATTTTAATAGCTAAATTATTGGATTTGAATGTTATTTGGATTTTATGGCTTGCAAGATTTTGCAATCTTTTATTTTATGCAGGTGTGGTTTCATTAGCTATTCGTAAAACTCCCGTTTTAAAAATTCCCTTGCTTGCAGTTGCTTGTATTCCTATTGCGATTTATCAGGGGGCTTCTGCCAGTATTGATTCCATGATTATATCTTTAAGTATTCTTGCGGTTTCTTACTTTATTTATATGTGCCAATCTTCCAAAGATTCATTATCAAAAAAAGATATAGTCATTTTTTCGGTTATATGTCTATTTTTAGGTCTTTGTAAGTTACCTTATTTGGCATTTATTTTATTATTGTTGTTTGTTCCATCCAAAAACTTTGGTATGGAAAGGAAAAATGCTTATTTAATCATATTGGTTGCTATTATTCTAATTGCTATCAGTGGACTACTGTGGAGTAGATATTCAGCTCCAACTTTATTGCATTCTTGGAGATCTTCACATAATCTTATCAATTCAACATTACAAGCAGAACATATTTTACATCATCCATCACGTATCCAAAAATTTTTATCCAATATATTTTTCATAGAAGTGCCTGCCATGTTAAATGGTGTGTTTAGTTTCTTTGGAGCCCGTCAGTTTCATCATTATATTGATAAATATTATTTAGTTACTTCTGCATTACTCATATATCTGGCCGTAACCTTGCTTGCTTACCCAAAAAATGTCAAATTTGAGTTAAAAACAAAATTAGGTGCTGCATTTGTCATTTTAGTGATTTATATTGGGACTTGCTTTATCCAATTATTAACATGGGCAAGTGTTGGTTATTATAATTTAGGTATTAGTACAAGATATTTTGTTCCTTTATTTGCTCTATTGCCTGTGGCCATCTGGATTAAGAAAAATCCTATAGATGGGGATAAATTTGATAAGTATGCTATTGTTTTTATGGTGGCATTTATGGCTACATTAATCATTTCATTTGCAACTAAATATTATGCTTTTGTTAGATTGTTATAAGTTCATCAATTGCACATAACATTATTATTTATAGTCACTTTTGTGAAATTTTAATAAGATATATAAATTGGTTCATCATATAATATTCTATATTAGGAATATCATACTTTATATGGAGAGTATGGATGTAATGGTTATTTTGTTGTATAACAAATATTAATTGAAAGTAACTTATGTTGAAAATTTTACATGGAGATGATTCACATGAATGATTATGATAATTTGGAAAACTCTTCAAAAGAGGAATTAATTGAAAAAGTCGAATTTCTACAAGATGAAATCGATTCCCTCCGTGAAGAAAAGTCCAAAGCTAAAAGTAACTTAATGTGGAAAGTTAGGAAATTAGAAAAAGATAAAGTTCTAATTGAAAATGAAAAAATCAGATTAGAAAGAGAAGCTAAATCATTACGTTCCGAAGTAGAAAGGTTTAGATCTCCCCCTTTAGTTTTAGCTACTATTACTGAAGTTTTAGATGAAAATAGGATGACAGTTAAAAGTAGTACTGGTCCTAGTTTTCTAGTTAACTATTCAAAATTCTTAGATGAAAAATTATTAGTTCCTGGTTCAAGAGTGGCTTTAAACCAGCAAACCTTTGGTATTGTTGAGATATTGCCTTCAGAGAAAGATGCGAATGTTTCAGGTATGGAAATTGAAACAAAACCTGATGTCACATATGAACAAATTGGAGGTTTGGATGAGCAAATCATTGAAGTTAAAGAAACTGTTGAATTGCCATTAAAAGAACCAGAATTATTTGAAAAAATAGGCATAGATCCTCCAAAAGGAATTTTACTTTATGGTCCTCCGGGAACTGGTAAAACATTATTAGCTAAAGCTGTTGCTAATGAGACCAATGCTACATTCATTAAGATTGTTGCTTCAGAATTTGTAAAAAAATACATTGGAGAAGGAGCAAGATTGGTGCGTGAAGTATTTGAATTGGCTAAGGAAAAAGCTCCTGCGATTATTTTCATTGATGAACTTGATGCTGTTGCAGCTAAAAGACTTAAAAGTTCAACAAGTGGTGACAGAGAAGTTCAAAGGACTTTAATGCAATTGCTTGCTGAATTAGATGGATTCGAATCAAGAGGAGATATTGGTATTATTGGTGCAACAAACAGACCAGATATTTTGGACCCTGCACTTTTAAGACCAGGCCGTTTTGATAGATTTATTGAAGTTCCACTTCCAAATGAAGAAGGAAGAAAAGAAATTCTTAAAATCCATACTAAAAGAATGGCATTGGATGAGGAAGCAGATATTGACCTTTTAAGTGATTTGACTGATGGACTTTCTGGTGCTGACCTAAAAGCTGTTTGTACTGAAGCAGGTATGTTTGCTATCCGTGAAAAACGTGATAAAGTAACAGTAACTGACTTTATGGATGCTGTTGATAAAGTTGTTGACTCTGAACATGATGAAGACTTTAAAAAAGAAGCTGGAGTAATGTTCGGTTAAATCTAATATTTAATAAGCCTATGATGAACCCTATGAGCTCTGATATGTGATGAATGATGGGCGAGCTGAGGCTTATTTTTTTATACTTTTTTTGTAAAACTTTATTTAAAATTAAAATCTAATATTATTATTATGTTTAAGAAAAATGATAAACAAGCTAATGAAAGAGTAATTTATCAAGCTAAACCCAACTTGATTTTCGGTTGTAAGAAAGCTATTTTGGGTTTTATCTTATTAGCTATCGTTTTAGGTGCATCCGGCCCAATTATTCAATTTATTGGTGAGATGCAGGTTTACTTAATATCCCGTGTTAGATTATCTTTAACCAGTTATGCTGCAATAGCATTATTTATATTAATACTTATAATTATTTTATATATAATTTGGCAAATTGTTGGATGGTATGCTAAGGAATATATTTTGAGTGATTCTAGAATCATGGTTAAATCCGGCGTTTTGCTTACTCGTAAGAATTATATGCCATATTCAACAATTCAGGATATCAATTCCTCCCAAAGTATTTTTTCTAGAATTTTCAATGTTGGATCCATTAGTATTTATAGTGCTTATGACAATACTCAAATGGTGATTGAAAACATTTCTAATCCTTCTGAAGTTGAAGAAATCATTTTTTCTAAAATTTCCGAACCTAGAAGATTTAATCCATATCCTCAAGAACAAAACTACATTAATCAAGATAATTATTATAGAAACAGACGTAATTCTCGTGAAGATTTTTCAAATGGGAATGGGGGTTATAATGATAATTATAAAGAGGATGAATATTTGGATGATGATTTTGTAGCTATAACGCCTATTCAGCAGGAAGAACAATATCAACGTAGGAAATATGACTATTATCCAGAAGATTTAAATTATAATGCTGCTAATCAAAAGCCAAAATATGAATATGAGCCTTATGAAGAAAATTTGGAGAAAAATATTAATCGTGCAATGAACGATTTTGAAGCTCCAAATGATAATAATCAAGGAGCTTATTATGAAGAAGTAAGGCAAAACTATTCTCATGATGAAGATGATTACTATCATAATAATGAAAGAGAAGTTTATCAAAATGGGACCAGTAAAAAAGATTCAAAATCCAATAGTAAAAAGATAGATGAATCTAGTGAAAGTGTAATACAAAGACATTTTGATAAATTTAAAAAATAATCGTCGTTTTGTTTTTAATATTAAGAATATTTTTAGGTGATATAATGGAATTATTATGCATACAATCTCAAGAACATCCAGAATTACCTCGAGCTGAACTAAATGCCGTTATTGAATGTGAAAATTTACAATCTGAAGTAGAAGTAATTGCAGAAGGTTTGGTGTTGTTAAAAAATATTTCACAAGAAAATCTTGATGAATACTATCAGATTTTAACAAGACGTTTAGGTTATACTCATGAAGTTCACCAAATTATTAAAAAATCGAATATAGAAGATTTCGAACCGGACATCTTATCTATTGATTGGCAGGATTATATTGATGAAAACTTTGCCGTTAGATTAAAAAGATTTGACTCACAGGTGGATACTGTAGCTATTGAAAGAAAAGCAGGTTCATTAATTCTACAAAAGACAGAAGATATTAAAGTAAATCTATCAAAACCAAAAACTCTTGTTCGTTTGGTTGCCTTTCAGGATATAATCTATATTGCAATAGAAAAATATCATCTAAATAAAAAGCATTTTGAAGATATTAAACCTCATAAAAGGCCATTTTTCTATCCTGGTTCAATGAGTCCTAAACTTGCACGTTGCATGGTGAATTTATCAAGGGTGACTGAAGGCCAATTGGTATTAGACCCATTCTGTGGGACTGGTGGAATATTGATTGAAGCGGGTTTAATTGGCTGTAAAGTTGCGGGTTCGGATATTAATTGGAAAATGAAAAATGGAACAGCTATTAATTTAGAATACTGTGGAATCAAGGATTATAGAACATTTCATTTAGATGTTCGTGAACTTAAGATGTATGAAAAAGTAGCTGGTGTAGTCACCGATCCACCATATGGAATTTCAACTTCCACTGGAGATATTGAAGGTGATGAAATTTTCAAAGAATTTTTCCGTTCTATCTATGATAATATGGCCGATGATGCATATCTCTCTATGGCCTCCCCCCATTATGTTGATTTAAATCCAATGATGGATGAAGTGGGTTTTGAACTTGTTGAACAATATTCTATCAAAATGCATAGAAGTTTGACAAGAATTATCTCAGTTATAAGAAAAAGTTAAAAAAACAGTTAACTTTATATACTTGTAGTTTTTATTTAGCTTATTTTCCATGATTTATCATTAAATAATTAATTTTTTGATTTGACTATTTTTTTACCCATATTATTTTTTTAGAACTCTTATTTTTTTTATTTTTAAAATTTTTATCAAAATATGCATAATGATGATATCTAAATAGAAATTTATTTAATATTAATTATTATTTTAACATTTTAAAATTTAATATTAATTATTTTTATTATTAAAATAATTTTGCAATTTATTTTAATTATCTTTGTTAATCAAATATCTCTGTCTATTAGATGTGCTATATGTATTATGGCGATGACCTAAGTTAATTTGTATTTACAATCATGACAATGATGGTTGCTTTCCGCATGTAGCAATACATTATGAGTACTTGAGTTTTTTCAAGTATGATGTTGGTTTTGTAGATGTGGTGAATAATTGATATTATCAATTTTCAGTGTATAACTCGTCTATATTTTTTTAGCGTACTTCATAATAATCAAGATTATTTTTTATTGTGTTCTGTTATGTGTTCAATTCTGTTTGATCCTGGCAGATGCTACTGCTATTGGGATTCGATTAAGCCATGCAAGTCGAAAGAATTTAGATTCTTGGCGTACGGCTCAGTAACACGTGGATAACCTACCCTTAGGACCGGG
>JAILDN010000084.1 GCA_024689425.1 Methanobrevibacter sp. | reverse complement strand
CTTTTTCTTTTATATTTAATTCCAACTCTTCCAAATCCTTTTTGGAATTAACCGTGTTAATCTCTTTATCAGAATCAATTACTTTAATAATAGAATCCATGAAATCGATTAATTTCTTATCACAAAGGGAATTTAAAACATATCCATAAATCTGATGGTGAATATTATTTGCTCGTTGAATAATATTTTTTACAAAAATTTTATTATTCAATTATTATTTTTTTCCAATTTCATCATAATATTTATATAATTAAAAAATCTAAACTAAATATAATAATAGTTAAATAAAGGTTATTTATATGATGAGAATAAGTATGTCACTACCTAAGAAATTATTATCAGATTTTGATGAAGTGTTAAAGGAAAGAGGTTACCAATCTCGTTCAAAAGGTATTCGTGATGCTCTTCAAGATTATATTGTTCGTTATCAATGGATGAATTCAATGGAAGGAGAAAGGATTGGTATTATAACAATTATTTACGATCATCATTATACTGGAGTAATGGAACATCTTGCTGAAATTCAACACAGTTTTAGAAATGAGATTAATACAAGTATGCATATTCACATGACCGACAAATATTGTATGGAAATTGTCGTTGTAAATGGAGATATTGCAGAAATTCGCGACTTAACTGAAAGAATAATGAGACTTAAAGGCGTAGAGCATGTAAAATTGACTAGTACTGCAAATGGAGAAGAATTTAGTGAACCTGATGACCATTCACATGATCATCCACATTATCACTAAATACTTTTATTTTTTTTCATGAAATTTCAAACCACCCATTACCATCTTGATTTATTAAAGGATACTGACAGAGTATCTGCTTTTTTTGAAGCTATTGAAGATTATTCATCAAATACGGATTTGGCATATGATTTGGGTTGTGGATCTGGAATTTTATCTTACTTTTTAAGCAATAAGTTCAAAGAAGTAACTTCCATTGAAATAGATTCAAAAGCATATGCATGTGCATTAGAAAATTTAAAAGACTTTAAAAATGTAAATGTCATAAATTCGGATGTTTTAGAATATGATTTCACAAAAAAAGCCGATTTGATTGTTTGTGAAATGATGGATACTGCATTGATTGATGAAGAAGAAGTGCAAGCTTTGAATCATGCAAGAAAATTCCTTAAAAATGATGGCGAAATCATCCCCAAAGCAGTAATTAACTTCGCAGAACTTGTAAATATGCAAAGACATTATATTCATTGGGATGAAAATGCAGTTTATGAAAGCTTATCCAATGAAATAAATTACTCAAATATCAATTTAAAAGACAAAATCATTCCTAATTTTGAAAAAACTTTAGAATTTAAGGTTAATAAGAATGGAACAGCTAATGGAATAAAAATCACTACTGTAACTATTCTAAATGATAAAATAGTGTGCGGTCCAACACCAATGTTTAATCCCCCATTATTAGTGCCTATTGAAGAAACTGATGTTAAATGCAATGATTTAATTAATGTTAAATTAAAATATATAATGGGACAAGGTATAGAAACAATTGAAACTCAAATTATTTAAGGTGATTTTATTTCTATTAAAACTGAAATAATGGATTTTCTAAGGGGTTATGAAAAATTAATCATTTTGGGAATTGGAAATGAACTGAAATATGATGATGGTGTTGGTCCTTTTATAATTAGTAAATTAAACAATGAAGATTTAAATGAGAATGTCTTGTTGATTAACGCTCAAACAGTTCCTGAAAACTTCACAGGCCAGATTAGAAAAGAAAATCCTTCCCATATAATTATAATTGATGCTTGTTTGATGGGTTTAAATCCTGGAGATTATAAAATAGTCAATAGTGATGAATTCACAAATATCGGAATTTCAACCCATTCTATGTCTCTATCTTACTTTGTAAAGTTTATAAATCCGGATAAGATTATATTCTTAGGTATTGAACCCCAATCCCTAGAACTGATAGATCAAGATTCTTTGGGTGTTGTACGGGCTGATTTAATGGAATTTAATGGTCAATTAAATGAGAATATTGAGAAAAGTGCTTTGGAAATTATTGAAATATTTAAGGAGATATTATGAAGATTTTATTTATTGGGTCACGTTTATATGATGATGTTGATTATTTTGTTAAAGAAAAAGGAATTGAAAGTATTTTAACAGAATCAAATGAAGAAGCCATTAACTTAGATTTACCAGACCAAGTGTTTATCGTGCCTAGAGGAATGGATGGTCCAAAACAGGTTGCTGTTACTCAAAATGTAGATGCAGTAGTGCCATTGATAGGCATTGACCCTCCATTAATTCAGGTGGCGCACATGAAAGAAGAACTTGAAAAGGAATATTCCATTCCTGTTGTCGCAGCAAATGTCCGTGCTGTTGAATTGACTTCCAATAAAATCAGAACCAAAGAATTTTACAAAGAAATTGGTGTAGAAACTCCGGATTATCAAATATTAAATAATTCTGAAGATTTAACATTGGATTTCCCTGTTGTTTTAAAGCAAGGGGAAGGGCAAGGCGGAAAGGATATCAAGGTTGCTCGCAATATGGATGATGTCAAGGAGTATTTTGAGGAATTCCATCAAGCGTTATGTGAGAAATTCATTGAAGGCTCTGAAATTTCTATAGAAGTAATAGGATTTAATGGAGAGTATGTTGCTCTTCCACCAATATATAAAGGTGAAACAACTCTCGAAGGTACTCATCCATTAAATAAAGTCAAATTAGGGCCTTGTTTGATTGATGGGCTTGATAATAATCTCATTCAAAGAACCGCATATAAAGTAGCCAAAAATCTTGATTCCGATGGAATATTTGAAATGGATTTCATGTATTCTCCTAAAGATAATCAATTATATGCAATTGAAGTAAATACTAGGCCTAATGGAACCAGATATTTGACAACAGCTACTTGTGGTGTCAATTCTTTGTGCGAGTTAATTAATATGGCTTGCGGAGATTTCTCATTAAAAAACATCTTTGATAAACTGGAATATTATTATTCCACTGAAATCCCAATTGGAAATTATGAGGGACCAACCCCAAATGAACCAGTAAAATCATTTGATAATAATAATTTTGTAGTTCATGGACCTGAAGGTTATCAAAGGATTACTATTCGTGCAAAATCAAAAAAAGAACTTGAAGAGTTAATAAATGAGTTAACATAAGTGATACAATTATATAGTATTAAATAATAAAATATTATTGTTTAAAATATTTGTAGTGGTTTAGATGAATAATTGGGATATGTTAATTCTTTTTTTAATAACATTAATCGCAACAATATTCTTTACATTTTATGTTAGGAGAATATTGCTTAAAGCAAGGATAGCTGATAATCCTATAGTCAGTGAACATAGACATAAGAGTGGAACGCCCACAATGGGTGGAATTGCATTTTTATTCACTATTTCTTTGATTATTTCACTTTATTATCAGAATACTCCAATTTTAATAGTTTCATTCATTATGCTTGCTGGAGGTATTGTTGGTTTAGTAGATGATTTAATTGGATTAAAGGTTAAGGAAGTTCAAAAGATTGTTGTGAACATATCCAATGAGGTAATTACATTAGGCAGATTAGATGTTGAGCCTCAAGAAGAAGTTAGAGTAGCAACTCCAAAGGCTAAAGCTGAAGTTGATAAGTTTCTCGAGGATGGCAAAGTAGAAGTCATTGGTGAAGTCCCAATTAAAACAGAACCTGAAGAACTTGAAAAAATTATTTGTCAGATTGTTTTAGGATTATTTTTAGGCCTGACTGGTGTTATAACTACTATTGGTGGTTTTCAATTAGGTATTCTAGCTATTCCTGTTGTTGTAATAGCTGTTTTAGGTTGTATTAATTCAGTTAATTTGATTGATGGTATGGATGGTCTTGCCGCAGGAATTGTAGGCATTGCTTCTGCTGCATGCTGTGTTTATGGTTATTTATTTGGGCCTGCAACAATTATTCCTCCGTTCTTGATGCTTGCAGGATTATGTTTAGGATTCTTGGTATTTAATAAACACCCTGCATCCATATTCATGGGAGATACAGGATCATTTGTTTTAGGTACAGGTTACGCAGCAGCCGTTTTGGTTTGTGATATACCTTACTTTGGTGTTCTTGCATTGGGTGTTCCTATAATATCCGTTGTTGTTAGTTTACTTCATAGAGCACATATTATTAAATTGCCAGTTGAACCGTTACATCATACTCTAAATCATTATGGGATGTCTGAAACTAAAATTGTATTAAGTTATTGGGCAGCAACGGTCATATTGTGTATTATTGGGATTCTTGCTAAAATGTACATATTCTGATTTCTTTAGGTGTTTGTCATGAATATTCAAGAATTGGCTAATTCTATTAATGGAAAAATAATCGGAAATAATAATTTCTTTTTAAATCAGGAATTTACTGGAAGATTTACTTTATTGAACGATTCTAAAAAAGGAGATATCGTAATTAGACATTGGATTAATGGAAAAGGTATTGAAATAGCAGCAAGTAAAGACATTGCTTGTTTAATTACCCAGAATCCAAAAGATGGTGCTGTTGAAACAGCTGAAGAGTTAAATTTCCCATTGATTATTACAGACAAAATTGAACTGGCTAATGCATATGCATTGAAATGGACTGTTGAAAATTATTCTCCAGATTCTCTAAACATTGCAATCACAGGAACCAACGGTAAATCTACAACTTCACATTTAATTTATCATATTTTAGATGATGCGGGATATCACGTTTTTACAAATACCGACAGCGAGTCTGAATTCAATACTTTAATTGATCCGATGGTTTCAAAATTGATTTCGGATGAGGTCGATTTAAATGGCAAATTGGATTATTTGGTGATTGAAGTATCTGAAGTACAGGGCTGGTTGGATAATCTCATGAAGAATCATGCTTCTTTAATGGCTAATGCTTTGAATCCTTCTGTTGGAGTAATTACTAATATTGCTATGGATCATATTGGCCTTGTAAATTCAATCGAGGAAGTTTTCGATGAAATTTCTGCCGTTCCTAAAGCAATTGGAAATGGAACAACCATTCTTAATTATGATGATGAGCTCGTAAGGAAACTTGAAACTCAAAATCCATTTTATTGGTCTATGAATGATAAAAATGTAGATTTATACTTTAATGATGGAATTTATTATAATAATCAATTAATAATTAAAAAAGAAGATTTGCCGTTCACTAGTGGTCATTTTATACAAAATATTTTGGCTGCTATTGGGGCTTGTATTAACTTGGGTTTGGATATAAATCTTATTAAACAAGGCGTAATTTCATACAAGGCTCTAAATAGGCGGTTTGCAAAGTTACATGAAAATCCATTAATAATAGATGATTTTGCACATAATCCTGATGGAATTAAAAATACGATTAGGGAAACTCTGAAGCTTCTTAAAGAAAAACAAAAATTATACGTGGTATGTTCTATAAGGGGTTCTAGGGGAGTTGAAATCAATAAATTAAACGTTGAAGCTTTAGTGGAAGTTTTAACTGATGACATATATCTAATATTATCTTCAAGCAATGATGTAGTTAATAATTTGAATTATGTTACTCCTGAAGAGCGTGAAGTATTTTTCAATGTTTTGGATAAAAACAAAATAGAATATACTCATTTTGATGAATTGAATGAATGTTTATTGAAGACTTATGAATGGGCTGGTGAAAATGATATTATTTTATTAATTGGTGCTCAAGGTATGGACCCGGCCGAATCGTTACTTAAAAATATTCTATAAATTTAAATATAATATTAATTAAATTTATTAATTGTATAGTTTTTTATGTAGATAATCTAAGAGGATAATATGTTTTTAAAGATTAGAAGAGACACATTAATAATTTTATTATTAGCGTTTATTTTGATTCTTTGTGGCCGTATAATTACGTATGTTGCATTTGCTTCATCTACTGAAGTTAGTGATGGAGTACCAATCTCTGGAATCATTGTTAAAGGAAATGATATTGTGCCTGTTGAAACGATTAGAGCAAATGTTATGCAGGCAGGTTTTAGGGATGGTAGTGTTATACATGGAGAAATTTTAAAAACTTCTAAAAAAGAAGTTTCGTTGAAAGATGCAATATTGACGGCTCAAAAATTTGCAAAAGAGTCGACGGTTCCAGGTACAGCAGTTACTCCAATAGTTGCTGTTGATGTTCAAGTTGATAAGAATACTGGAATTGTTACTGTTACTGTAATAGAAGATTTTTCTTCGGTTGAAATAGATAATAAATAGGTTTAGAGGGATAAATTTTGAAAATATGGAAAATACTGATCATTTGTTTCATAATACTCATGATGACTATGAGTAGTGTTGCAGCTACTTGTAATATTATAATTATTACTGATCCTACGGGTAAAGATCCTAATGGAGCAGCAGCTGGAAGTATGTCTTTTGCACAGAACATGTTCCAGTCAACATTTTTAATGTCTAAAAACAATCATTTTGCTGTTCTATCAGGGGGTACTGGTAGTTCAGATGTTAGGTTAGATTCAATTGTCGCTGCTGTTGCTAATTTAGAGAATAATGCTTCTGCAGCTTCTGCAGCTTCCATAGCAAGTAACTATGAGGGGGCGCGTCTAGTTGTTGGTGGTCCGTATATGGGTGCCGCAATTGGAGGTTCATTTGATGCTTATGTAATTGTTGTTAATGAAGGAGATAATTCTATTACTGTTACACCATATTCAAGTGGTGTTGCTGTATTGCCTGCAGGTCAAAAAGGAGCTATTATTCACTTGAGAAATACCGATGGTAATCCGCTCTATGGTACTGCAGATAATGTTCGTAAAGAAACCGCTATGAAAATCGGTAAAATGATTAGGGATGGATATCCTGCAACTACAATACTTTCTGAAGCTATGGGCCAAGTAGCTAGGGACTCTGGTGAGAAATATGGTGGTGGTGGAGTAAATCTAGTTTCTGGTTTATCCACTTCAGACATGTTCACCCCTACTGAGATGAATTCAACCGGTTATCCAATGGATGATCCATACTCCAAAATCTGTGAGGAATGTGGATGGGGTATTGGTTATCCTGCTGCTGAAGCTTATGAGAAATGTCCTGTATGTAATGGGCACTTGAAAATAGTTTATGCATATGAAGCTTTAGGTAATGCAATTACCGTTAAAGGCGATTCTGTTAGTGTTTCTGTTTATGGAACGGGTAAACCGGGTGTTGCTGCAACTACTAAACAGGTTGTTCAAGCATCCGTTAATAAATATGGATATAATTCAGCTTCCATTGCTAATTCAATTAACAAAGCTATTGATAATGGGCTGTTAATGGGTGTTGATCATGTTGAACCTAAAGATATTAATGTAAAAGAAGAATCTAAAGCTGTAGGTGTTTATTTCACTGCACTTCAAGGAGACAGATCTTCACCGCCATGGAATTTGCCTGTTGATGGAAATATATTAAGTATTTTAGGCAGTATTCAAACAGCAGTAGGTATTGTTTTAATATTGCTTGTCATATTTAGAAGTAGACTTTTAAAATCATTCCAAAATAGGTGATTCATTCCCTATTTCTTTTTTTTTTTTTATTTGGTGATTATAATGGCATTAATTTTAATTAGAGGGGAGAATAAATCAAAATTGCTGAGTGCTATTTCTGACATGGAAAGGCATGGAAATTTAACGTTAATATCAAAACCAAAAGTAATTAGTGCTGAGTTTGCTGATTCTTTAGTGGAACAGATATTAAAATCAAAACTTAAAACAAATTCTAATGTTGCCACTGCATTTTTTGTAAAAGAAGACACGACTTTAAGTATTTTAAAAATTAAACAAATTCACCCTCCAGCTCATATTGTAGTTGTAAGTCCAGAATACAGAGGGCATGACGAATTAAAAGAAAAATTAACAATTGCTCATGATATGGATGGTTATAGAGCTTACAGAGCTTTAAATGCAGGTAAAATCGATTACTCTGTAAAGGGTGAAAAAAGATATATTCAAAATGATAAGTTAAATAGCTATAATGAATAGCTATTTTCTTTTGATTTTCATTATGTTTCCTAAGGTTCTCTCACCTGAGGAGTTATTTATAAATTGATTTAAATCAACTTCGTTTACGCTTTCTAATAATTTTATGTTAAGCGCTTTTTCTAATTTTTTAGTTAATTTATTATCTGGAGTCATTTTTCCAGACTCGATCCTATTAATAACGGATACTCTTTCATTTATTTTTTTTCCTAAATCTTCTCTGGACCAATTTTTAGATTCTCTGGCGTTTCTAACAATTGTGTTATAATTCTCTATAAGTTCCTCTGTTGGCTCATCGTTTCTGTAATTTCTTTTTTGTTGTTTAGTGTTCCTTTTTCCTTTTTTGTTTTGTTGGAATCTTGGTTTTGGAGGTGCTTTTTGTATTGTTCCAAGTTTAGCACATTCTTTACAAACGACCATAACTGATCCTTCAATTTTTGCTCTTGTAGGATTTGTTTCACTTACAGGTTTACCACAAATTTCGCATTCCATATTAATCAGTTTTTTTAAGTTTAATTATGTAATCTTTTATATTATTTTCATTAATAAATTTTGTTTTATTGTATTGGAATAAATAACTTAAAATATCATAATTATTAAATGTGAGTCTAAAAAATAACCCTCAAGTATTACTTATTAAATACTCGTTTTGAATATTACTTAACAAAATATGCACTTTAAACTTGATAAATA
>JAILDN010000004.1 GCA_024689425.1 Methanobrevibacter sp. | reverse complement strand
AATCCATTTAAATAATGCATACCTTTTGATAAGCTTGTTGATGAATTATCTCCAGTTCTTAGACGGAAATTATAAACTACATCATTAATAAAGACTATTTTTTTAGCATTTACAAATGTATCAATCATAAAAGTTAAATCTTCTGCGAAAACACCTTCAGGAAATGTAATTTCATGTTTTAATAAAAATTCTTTTGGAAATATCATTCTCCAAATACCATTAATTGAAAAAAATAGTAAGTTTTCATCAATTGAATTTAAAATGACATCTTTATCAATCCAGTCTTCCGTTACAAAGTAATTTTCACCGAACGTTTGAAATTTACCTATTGCAACATCACTAGAATTTGATGTAATCGCATTGTATAGCTTTTCCACGGTATCCGGCAGGTAATTGTCATCATGATCAATAAACATTATATAATCAGCTTCACTGTTGGCTATTCCAATATTTCTTGCTCTTCCAGGAGTTCCTGTTTTTTTGCCGGATTCGTAAGTTTTTATATTTTCATATTCCTTGCAATATTTGTCAATTAGCTCTTGTGTGGAATCCGTTGAATAATCATCAATTATAATTAGCTCTATATTTTCAAATCCGATTGTTTGAGCTTTAATTGATGAAATTGTTGAATCTAAAAATTCAACACTATTATATGATGGAATAATAACAGTTACTTTATATGACATAAATTTATTTTTATGTTAAGGTATTATATATAATTAAGAGTTGAGAAAATGTTTTTTTCTAAATCAATTAAAAATAATCCAAATAGGTATATTGCATTAAAATCTAAGGGGAATCCTCAAAAAATTTCTCAATATAAAAAAGCATATTTGAGGATTAAAAATTTAGATATCATTAATGAAGATAAATACTTAGAAGTTCATGGAAACTTAAATGATTTGGATTATATCTTACATTATCTTTATTATGGAATAACTGACTCTTTAGAGATACAGCAAAGTTATATTAGTGATGTTTTTAATTTAGATTTCTATAAAAACACGTATAATTGTGATAATCCTATTTTAGACTTTGTATTGGAAGGATTTTTTAATAACAATAACATTAATGTTTTAGATAATAATTATATTAACTCTTTGGAAGAACCTATTTTCGACCAGTATTTTTCAAATGAAAGGAAAAAGGTAGCTGAAATTGTTTCAAATTCCTATTATATTAGAGATAAACGAACTTTAATTCCGTATATTCAACGTGATACTCCTATTGACATGGATAGAATTCGCGTTGGAGTGTTTACAAATGATCCTTTTGAAAATTTAGCTCCTTGTCCATATATCAGGATTCATGCTTTGTTTTCTGAGTTATCTAAAAGTGAAAAATATACTTTTTTCATGTATGGTATGGATTCTTTTGTAATGATGGATATTGACAATATTTTAAGGTGTAAGCTATTTGATGTGGTTGTTGTTCAAAGGATTTTACCGTTTTTAGATGTTTTGCGTGAAAAATGTAAAAAATACGATATTAAATTAGTTTATGAGACCGATGATGATTTATTGGGCGTTGAAGAAAACAGTCCATCTTATGAATATGTAACAAGAGTTTCTAAATCTATTGAAGATTTCATTGATGCATCTGATGTAATAACCGTTTCAACTCCAACTTTAGCATCAAAATTTGATGAAAATAAAACTGTAATTATACCTAATTATTATGTAAACTCGGTTTTCGATATTAAAAAAGATATAAAAACTGAAGGTAGGCTTAAATTAGGTTATTATGGTACATTAACTCATTCTAAAGATTTATTCTTAATTAAAGATGTTATTTTAAAATTAAAAGAGAAGCATGACTTTGATTTTGAGGTAATTGGCGGATTTAATGCCGAAGATAATGTTGATGGGGACTGGTTTAAAGCTATTGAACTTCCTCCCAATAATATGGATTTTGAAAAATTTATGCCTTGGCTGTCAAAAGCCGTTGATTGGGACATTGCTGTTGTCCCCCTTGAAAATTCTTCTTTCAATCAATGTAAAAGTGAATTGAAATTCATTGAATTGGCCGTTTTAGCAATACCGGGTGTTTATTCGGATATGTGTGTTTATAATACTGTCGTTAAAGATGGCGTTAATGGATTTTTAGCTAGCAACGATAGTGAATGGGTTGAAAAAATAGAAAAACTAATTTTAAATAAGGATTTAAGAGAAAATATTCGTCAAAATGCTTTAAAAGTCATTTCTTCTGATTATAATGTAGAGGATAGGGTTTCATTGTGGGATGATATTCTTTCAAATTTAGGATAGTTTTATATATTTTTAAATGTTAATAGTATTTATTGGATAGGAATTACATCGGAAGTGGGATTCCGAAATTAGGGGAATGGTGATTAAAGATGTTGGAAGAATATTTGCCGTTTGTTGGTTTAATCATATTCGGAAATATTGAAAATCTAGTGCTTTCTTCACAGGGTGTTGTAGCTGGTGTTAATCCAGTTAAATTAGGTATAGCAAGTTTCTGTGCTGTAGCTATGTGGTTGGCTATCGGAACCTTTGGAACTCAAATTGCTCTTCCATATGTTGATTTTATAGATTTCATTGGCGGTTTAATTATTTTTATTTTAGGTGCTCAAGCAATGTTGGAATCTATTAGGGGTGAATGAATTGGCTAGTGAGCTAAAACAATTTATTGGCCTAATAGTTTTTGGAAACATTGAAAACCTTATTTTAGCAGCTCAAGGTGTTAGTGCTTGTGTTAATCCTGTGGGATTAGCTATTTTAAGTTTTTGCGCTGTCCTGTGCTGGTTATTAATAGGTACTTTAGGTACTAGGGTTGCTATTAAATACGCAAGATATATTAATTTTATTGGAGGACTTGCAATATTCATTTTAGGTATTCAAGCTATGGTAGAATCAATACCTGGAATGATGGCATTTTTCCCTTAATTAGAATTATTAATTAATTCTTTTCTATTTTTCATTTTTTTAGATATATTTAATAATATCTAAAAGATATAAATCATTAATATAAATGTATTTTGCTGATTTTTATGAATGATGATGTTGATCCTTATGAAGTGGTAAGAACCAGATATGAATCTAATGTAGATGGCTTTGTTTTAAGCGATTTATTTCAACCGAATATAGTTGATAATGAGATTGTTGAAGATATTAAAAATAAAGAATTGGTTGTTTATACTGCTTTTACAGGAGAATATGATTCACTTAAAGAACCTGAATTCATTGATGAGAATACAAGGTATGTCTGCTTTACCCAAAATCCCAATTTGGAGTCTGATACTTGGGAAATTATTCAAATGGAAGATTCAACATTAGATGACAATAGGATAGCAAAGCAATATAAAGTGTTTCCGCACAAATATTTTCCGGATAATGAATATAGTTTTTGGATTGACGGATCTTTTAAATTAGTTGGAAGCATTCGGGAATATGTATACAAGTATATTAACTCTCCGATGCTTATAGTTGTTCATCCAGAGCGTGACTGTATCTTTGATGAGGCCATGAGTTCCATTCAATTCCCTCGTTATTCAAATTATACCATAACAAAACAAGTTGAAAAATATAGAAATGAAGGGATGCCTCTTCATTATGGGTTACCTTCACTTGGAGCTTTGTTCAGAAAGCATAATGATCCAACTGTTATTTCTTTAATGGAAAAATGGTGGGAAGAAATTATTAACTATACAAACCAGGATCAGCTTAGTTTTACCTATTTAATGTGGAAAAATAATTTTCATCCATCTGTTGCATCAGAATATATTTGGATTAATGATTATTGGACCAAACAAGATGATTATCATCATAAAGTTGAATTAGATGATTATATAACGAGTAGGAATTTAATTAAATCTTTAGAAGGCAATATTCAAGAAAAAAATATATTAACAAAAGAGGAAATTACTTTATTATTTAATGATATTGATGCTTTAAGGGATGAAGCGGAAGCTTTAAATCAAGTAAGAGATCATTGGGATAGAGAAATTGAAGGAATTAGAAATTCAACCTCTTGGAAATTAACTAGTAAACTTAGAAATATTAAAAATAAAGGTGAATAAATGGTAAATATTTTTAGTTTATTATCTTCATCAAAATCAGATGTAAAGTCTTCTCTTAAAAGCCTCAAATATTACAATGAGGTTAGTAATTCCGGTTTATTTGATGAAGAATTCTACAAAAATACCTATGATGACGTTTCAGGAGATGCATTGACTCATTATTTAACAAAAGGATATGAAGAATCTAAATTGCCTTCACTTGATTTTGACCCTGATTTTTACTTAGAAACTTATCCTGATGTGGAAGAAGAAGATTTAAATCCTTTATTGCATTATGTTGTTCATGGTAAGGATGAGGGTAAATTAATACAGAAATCTTATTGTATTAGAAGAAAAGAAGAAATTTGCGAAACAAATTTATCATTCTTAACGAATTATGAGTTTGATGAAGAGCCGCTAGTGTCAATTCTCATATTGAATAGGAACGGTATCCATCACTTAAAGCGTTTATTTAATGATTTTAATGAGAAAACCAACTACTCTAATTATGAAATAATAGTTGTTGATAATGCTTCAGAAGATGAGTCTGTTAACTTTTTAAAAAGTTTGGATTTGCCAATCCAAATCATTGAAAACGATAACAATGTCAGCTTTTCTAAAGGAAATAATGATGCAGCTAAAATAGCTAATGGGGAATATTTACTTTTGCTAAATAATGACATAGAACCTACTTATGGATGGTTAAATGAGTTAGTAGGAACTATTGTAAATAATGATGATGTTGTTTCTGTCGGAGCCAAACTCATTTTTCCATATTATTTTAATCATAAAAGGGAATCTTCTTACATGATACAACATAGTGGCGATATATTTGCCGAAAGAATGTATCCTTGCTGTTTTTATGCAGTGAATAGATCAGATTCAAATTTGGATATTTTTGATTCCTCTTTAACTAGGAATAATGAGTGTATTTCAGTTACCGGTGCGGTTAATCTGATAGATAAAAGGATTTATGATGAACTTGGTGGATTGGATGAAGAATATTTTTATGGATTAGAAGATGTTGATTTCTGTTTAAAATTACATAAATTGGGTTATAAGGTTTTATTTGCCGGTAATTCCGTATTATTCCATCATGAATCAAGTACGAGGGCAAATGATGAAAGTTACTTTGCAAACGATAAGCGTAATTACTCTATATTTTTGAATAAATGGGGTCAATATTTATCAAAAAATTTACTCCTTGACAAACTCCATTCTCAGAAATTCTTCACAGAAAAAGAGTTAAAGATTACAATGATTGACGAGGAAAAAAGCGCTAACAAAGAATTGATTTCTGATATTTCCAAAAAATTCAATGATAAAAGTTTCACAGTTGAACTGATTTGTGATTTGGAAAATAATTATATTGGCAACTCTTCAGATATTTTACTTTCATTTACGGATAAATACGATTTAAATAATATTATTGCTAGAAAAGACATTGTAAAAGTAATAGTATCTGATAATAGTTTAAAAACAGAAGGATATGATATTTCTGTTTCTTTTAATGAAGAGGATAATGACGGTGACATTCCTAATATTTTCATAGAAAATGACTTTGCATCAGAATTTTTAGAAAAACTTGAAAAAATTATAATTGATGATTATGAGTTTTAAAAATAAGTTACTTGCCAGATTTCCAGCTAAATATATTTCATATAAGGTTAAAGATGAAATAAAAGCTCAAGAGATTATAGATGGTTATAATGCTATTCGTGAAGATAATTTATTTGATGATGAGTTCTATTTAGATAAGTATCCTAAGGTAAAATCTTCAGGCATGGATCCTTTAATTCATTATATTTTCTTTGGATTTAGTGAGGGTAAAAAGCCTAATGGAAGCTTTGATAGTGTTTTTTATAAAAATTATTATGATGATGTAGATATAAATCCATTAGTCCATTATGCATTATATGGAATTAAGGAAAATAGATTAATTAAACCTGATGAAAAGGATTTAACAGAGTTTAATTTAGAAAATAATAAAAACATTTTGTTTATTCTTCATGAAAAGATAGGTACTGTTGGTGGCACAGGATTTTTTAATATGGATATTATCAATTCTTTACCTGATGAGTACAATGCATTTATCTTAACGTCTGATGGTGAAGATATTGAATTATGGAACGTTAAAGAAAAATTGTTTAAAATTGCTAATTATCCTATTTCTTTCAGTACAGATTTTTCAGTAATTGATAATAGGGACAATATCATTTCTCAAGAAAATTTTGAAAAGCTTTTTTTCAATGATGATTTGGCTATCATTTACGATGAAATCCTTTCAAAATTAGATATTTCCTTGGTTCATATTAACCATTTAATTAATCATAGTTTTGATTTAATCAATATAATCAATGAAAAATCAATTCCATTTTTGCTTAATCTACATGATTTCTATTATATTTGTCCATCTATACATTTAGTTGATAAAAATTGTCAATATTGTGAGTTTAATTGTGAAAGTTGTGGTGGGATTTCCAAAGATGATACAATATCAAATGGTCAAATCCTTGAAAAATGGCGTGAATTATCTAAAAATTTGTTAAATACATCTAAAATAAATATTGCTCCTACAAAAAGTGTAATAGAATTGTATAATAAAATTTACCCTGATGTTGATAATTTTGATGTCATAGAGCATGCTATTGATATAAACAAATCTTCATTCAATGCTGAATTAACTTATAAACCTATAAAAATACTTGTTCCAGGACATATTTCTCCGCATAAGGGGTCTTTGTTAATTAAAGAGCTTAAAGAATTGGATAAAAATGATTCATTGGAATTGCACTTTATGGGCACTACGATACCAAATTTAAATAAGTATGGTATTAATCATGGAAGGTATGAAAGAAATGATTTTAATGAAATAGTCAAAGAAATAGCCCCTTCGTTTTCTTTAATATTGTCAACCTGCCCTGAAACCTATTCATATACATTAACTGAATCATGGATGGCAGGTTTGCCGGTTATAGCCAGTGATATAGGTGCCCTCAAAGAAAGGATTAACTCAACCGGCGGAGGATGGCTAGTTGATTATGCTGATGTAAATGAGATATATAACTTTATAATTAAAATTAATCAAAAGGATTATCTAAATAAACTAGACAATATTTCAAAAATTAAATTTAAAGATTTAAATCAAATGTGTGGTGAATATATTAATTTATACAATAAATTAACTGATTAAAATGTCTGATTATAAAATATCTGTTATTGTATCAACATATAATTCTGGAAATTATCTTATTGAGTTTTTAGATTCAATTAAAGCTCAAAGCATTGGATTTGAAAACATAGAAGTTATCTTTGTAGATGATAATTCTACTGACAGTGAAACCTTGGAACTGTTAAAAGAACTAGATGCTTCTCATGTTAATGTAAAATCCATATTTCAAGATATTAATTCAGGATTTCCGGGTACTGGCAGAAATATTGGTCTAAATTTAGCAAATGCCGATTATGTGATATTTGCAGATCATGATGACACGTATGTCTGCAATGCTTTTGAGGTAATGTATGATAAAATTGCAGAAAATGACATGCTAATCTCTAATTTCAATCAAGTTTACACAGATAAAACCATTCCATTTAAGTCAATTTACAAGAATGCAGGTGAAATAGAAGTTTTAGACATTCATGAAGATGAAAATCTTTTGAGAATTCCTGCAGCTATTTGGACAAGATTATTTAGGAAAAATTTTTTGATTGAAAATGATATTTCATTTTTAGAGGGAATGTTGGCTGAAGATGTTTATGTAGCGACTTATTCTTGTTTAAAGGCAAATGGGATAATTTATCTAAATGATTTTTATTCTTATAATTACAAAATAAGAGATAGTAAAGAGGATAAATCAACTATTCATGTTAGAAACCGTAAGTATATTGAAGCTATTTTAAATGGTTATTATGAAATAGATAAGATGTTAGTCATGATTAATCAGACTTCATACGGTGAATTAATATTTAGAAGCCACCTTACTTCATGGTTGTATACAATTGTTTTGTCTAAAATCAATGATTCTGATAAAAAAGAATTATTTATAAAAGCTTATGATATATTTAATAAGTATTATTCAAAAGACCCTTACTTCAAAAATAGATATGATAAATTGGTCAATTGTATTTTGAATAAACAATTTGATGAAGCTGTATTGGAATCAAATAGATTAGAGAAAGTTCAAGGAAATATGAATGATAGACATATATTTTCAAGGTTAAAAAATAAATTGAGTAGATAATTATGGTAAATTATAAGGTTTGTGTTGTTGTCCCAACATTCAATTCAGGTTTATTTCTTAATGCATTCTTTGATTCAATAATGTATCAAAGCATTGGTTTTGAAAATATACAGGTTATTTTTGTTGATGATAATTCTAATGATGAGTATACTTTAAATCTGCTTGAATTGTTTGATGAGAATTTTACAAATGTCAAATCAATTTATTTAGAGGAAAATAATGGTTTTCCAGGAAAAGGGCGAAATACTGGTTTAATCTTAGCAGACGCCGAATTTGTCATTTTCTCTGATCATGATGACACGTATAATCCAGATGCTTTTGAAGTAATGTATAAAAAAGCAAAAGAGGAAAATGCAGATATAGTCATAACAAACTATTATAAAGTATTTGATATTTATAAAGAAGAAACCGAAACAACATTTAACGGAGAAAATATCGTTGTAAATGATTTTAGAGAAGATTTAAGATTATTTGATTTGGACCCAGCTATTTGGTGCAAATTGTTTAGAAAAGAATTCTTGATTAACAATGATATTTCATTTTTAGAGGGGATGTTGGCAGAAGATTTATATTTATTTATTAAGTCATTAGTTAACTCTAAACGTACTGTTTATTTAGATGATTATTTCAGTTATAACTATTATATTCGTAATGTTGAAGGAAATAGATCCACAATCCATATTAGAAATAAAAAATATCTGGGAAAAATGGTTGAAGGTTATCATGAAGTGGATAAATTCCTTTCTGAATCTCAGTTGGAGCAATATTATTCAAACGTATTCAATATGCATTTTATTTATTGGATTACAAGTTTGACATTAAGTAACTTGTCTAATGAGGATAAGGTTGATTTAATAAAGTTAAACAACGATTTATTAAAAAAACAAGTGGTCATTAAGCCAGGGTTTGATGAAAGAATTTATTCTAATTTGACTAAACCTATTTTAGAAGATAATTATGAAAAGACTGTTAAAAATTTGAATGCTATTAGAAGATATCGTGCAATTTTGGAAAAGTTTACAGATACCTTTTCAAGGTAGGTGAAAAATGTATTCTAAACATAAAGTATTTGGGCAATTATTTAATATTTTTACAAGATTTCCTATTAAAAATAATCTAGTTTCTTTCATTGTTGACTCAAATAAATCTTTCAGCGGAAATTTAGAATATATTAAAGATGAATTCGAAAAAAGAGGAAATTACGAATTTAATTTTTATTATAAGGATAAATTTTCCATTGGTTCATTTAAAAAGCTCGCCACTTCTAAATATATATTTTTAAATGATAATTTTTTCCCATTTGCGTTCATGAATTTCAAAAAAGAAACTCTTGTAATTCAATTATGGCATGCTCCAGGTGCCTTTAAAAAATTTGGAGGCAGTGTTGAGTCTTCTGAAATGTTAAAAATGATTTCAGATAATACTGATTATTTAATCACGACTTCAAAAAATATCAATAAGTATTATTCGGAAGCGTTTCAGATTGATGAGTCTAAAATTAAAGCTTTAGGCCTTCCTAGAGCAGATTATTATTTTAAAGAGCATGATTTAAACTCTTTAAGAGAAAACTTCAATAAAAAATATTCTGTTGATGACAGTAAAAAGATAATTCTTTATGCTCCAACTTTTAGGGAGGATAAACAGTTCAACAATGTTTTTGATTATATTGATTTAGATAAATTTAATGAGGAACTTTCTGGAGATTATGTTTTAGCTTTAAGACTTCATCCTAAGATAAAGAAATTCTATTCGGAGGATATTTCAGTTGATGGGGAATACATTGATTGTAGTGATTATGAAAATGAACAGGAATTGTTATTATTGGCCGATATATTAATAACTGATTATTCTTCAATAATGATAGAATTTTCCTTATTAAATAAACCAATTATATTTTTCGCTTATGATTTAGATAATTATTTAGAAAATGAAAGGGGATTTTATTTAGATTATAAAAATGACCTTCCGGGCCCTATTGTTTTTGATAGTAATCAGTTAATTAAGGTCATTGGTGAAGGTGTCGATACTTCCAGATTATCCTCATTTTCAAAGACGCAATTTGATGAAATAAATGGTGAAGCATCCAAAAGGATAGTAGATTTTGTTTTGAATAAGGGTGTGGAAAATGGATAATATTAAGGTCAGCGTTATAGTTCCAGTTTACAATGAAGAACGATATATATCTTCTACATTAGATTCTATAATAAATCAAAATTTCAAAGATTTTGAATTGATTGTAGTAGATGACGGATCAACTGATAACACATTAAACATAGTCAATGATAAATTATCAGATTCTAAAATAAATCATAAGATAATTCATCAAGAAAATAAAGGCGTGAGTTCAGCTAGAAATAGAGGAATAGACGAATCTAGTGGAGATTACATCGTATTTATCGATGCGGATGATTATATTTTAACTGACCACTTATCCCAATTATATAATCCAGGTTATGATTTTAGTCTAATTCAGCTTGTAAAAAAAGAGGGTGAAAATACATCTAGTCCCCATATTTACGAAACTGAAGAAATGACAACTGAAAATTTCATTAAACTTGAACTTGAAATGAAAATACCATTCAATTTTGTACAGCTTTCTTATAATGCTAGTATTATTAAAGATAATGATTTAAAATTCCGTGAAGATGTAACCTATGGTGAAGACAGCGATTTTGCGATGAGAACATTAAGTTATGGGGATAAAATTAAAATCAGCAATGAAATAACATATTTTTATATTCAGCATCAATCATCTTTAATAAATACTTCAAAATTAAAGCGCTTTGATTATGTCCTTGTTTTAGAGGATTTGGCTGAATTCTACAAAAAACAAAATTTAAATGAGTTAGCTAGTTTAATTTACACTTCTAGAATTCCAAGAGCCATCTTTGGAAATATGAATTATTTTTTCTACAATGACTATAGTTTTGATGAAGTGATAGCTAAAATGAAAGAATTAGATTTGTTTAATAAACTGTCTAAATTCCAGGGGGATAGAAAATTTAGCTTAAAAATTAAGTTATTTTTATTAAACCCAAAACTATATTATAAAATGTGGAAAACATTTAAAAATTCAATTTAGATATCATGAAAGTTTCTGTTGTTACACCAAATTATAATGGAAGTGAATTCCTTAAAAATTATTTTGAATCACTTAACCAAGATAGTGAATATATTGGAGAAGTCATAATAGTTGATAATGGATCTGGTGATTCCAGTTTGGATTATATTCAAAATAATTCATTTGATTTCCCAGTTGTTGTAATAAAGAATAATGAGAATAGAGGATTTGCTCCTGCCGTTAATCAGGGGATTTTAAAGGCCAAATATGAGTATATATTCTCTTTAAATAATGACACTGAAATTAAAAAAGGTTCAATTAAGCCAATGGTGGATTTAATCCAAGATGATGATGTATTTTCTGTTCAAGCCATGATGCTTCAGGCTAATAATAAAAATCTGATTGATGATGCGGGTGATGAATATAATCTACTTGCATGGACAAAGAAAGTAGGGGAAAATCAGGATTCTAAGAGTTATCAGGAAGTTCGTGAAATATTTTCAAGTTGTGCTGGTGCAGCATTATATAAAAAATCATTGCTTGAAAAGATAGGTTTATTTGATGACAATTATTTTGCATATATGGAAGATGTTGATTTAGCTATTAGAAGTCAAATTAATGGATATAAAAACTTACTTTGTCCTGAAGCTATTGTTTACCACATCGGCAGTGCAACTAGCGGTAGCAGATATAATGAGTTTAAGGTAAAAATTGCAGCCAGAAACAATGTATGGACAGTTTATAAGAATATTCCAATTCCATTAAAGGTTATAAATTTTATATTTTTATTATTTGGATTTTTAATTAAATATATTTTCTTTTTAAGAAAAGGATTTGGCTCAATATATCTTGAAGGGATTAAAGAAGGTTTAAAGACAAGGTCTAAACTTAAAAAAGTCAATTTTAAAAAGTCTAATTTAAAAAATTATTTTAAACTGGAATATAAATTAATTATAAACACATTAAAATTTTTAAAAAAGTGAATTAATATGGATTTATCTGTCGTTATAGTAAATTACGGAACGTTTGAATTAACAAAGAATGCGGTTAATTCTATTTTGGATTACTCTTATCCTTTTACAGTTGAAATAATTGTTGCGGATAATAATTCTCCAGATGACAGTTTATCAAAATTGAAAGAATATTTCAATGATAAAGTTAAGTTCATCGCTTCAAGTGAAAATAAAGGTTTTGCAGCAGGTAACAATCTTGCTTTAAGGCAGTTAAATTCAAAGTATGTATTGCTTTTAAACTCAGATACTATTGTCTGGCAACATACATTGGAAAATATTTATAATTTCATGGAAGACAATCCTGATGTTGGGGCATGTGGATGTCAAGTGCTTTTAGAAGATAATTCCTTAGATAAGGCATGTAAAAGGAGTTTTCCTAATGTTAAGAACTCATTTTTCAGACTGTTTCATATTCCTACTAAAAGCAGTGATGATAATTATAATTTAGATAATTTGGACGATAATGGCACTTATGAGATAGATTGTTTGACTGGCGCATTTATCTTTACTCGAAAAAAGGTTTTAGACGAAGTAGGTTTACTTGATGAGACATTTTTCATGTACGGTGAAGATATAGATTTGTGTTATAGGATTAAACAAGCCGGTTGGACTATAATTTATTATGGAAAAGAAAAAATAACACATTTTAAAGGTTCAAGTAGTAAAAAACAAAGACCAAAGCTTATTTATGAATTTTACCATGCCATGTATATTTACTATAAGAAACATCATGCAAAAGAGTCTAATATTTTAATTAACATTGTTGTTTACTTTGGAATTGCTTTACTATGTGTTTTAAAGCTTTTTTTAAATATTTTTAAAAAGAAAAATTAAATATTAAATGAAATCTATATTTCATAATAACTAATTTTTGTGGTTAATGTATGATAAGGGAAAATCAGAAATTATTAAATCTTATAATGGTTTTATTGGATGTGTTGGTGATAGTCATCTCATTAGCCAGTTCATGGTGGCTACGTTTTAAAACCACAATGTTCGGACCGATTGGAGGACATTTAAGCATTCAGAGTTATATATTATTTTTAACTTTTGCTATTATTCCTGTTTATTTAATATTGTATTTTTCTTTTGGACTATATAAGCCACGTAGAACCTATAAATCAATCTTTTCAGAAGCTACTCAAATTTTTAAAGTGAATATTGTAGCTTTCTTTGTTTTAGTTTCTATTTTGTTTATTATTAATCAGCCAGATTTTTCAAGGATATTGCTTTTCCTTTTAGGGGTTATAGCAACTATTTTAGGCATTATTGAAAGGTCTATTATAAGGGGTTTTCTTAAAAATCTTCGCTTAAATAATAGAAATCTTAAACATATTCTAATTGTTGGGGATAATGATTTAGCATTTACTTTTGCACGTAAAATTAGGAATAATCCTTATTTGGGTTTCAAAATTAGTGGATTTTTAGGAAGAAGTAATCATGTCGGTATGGAAATTGAAGGAAGCCAAATTATTGGATCATTTGATGATTTGGATGAAGTTTTGGAAAACAATAGTTTTGACCGTGTTGTTTTAGCTATTCCACTGAAATATTATTATAAAATTGATGAAGTTGTAGCAAGTTGTGAAAGGGTAGGGATAAAGGCGGAAATCATTCCTGATTATATGAGATATTTCCCAGCCCAACCGTCAGTAGACATGATTGAAGATATCCCTATTATAAATATAAGGTATGTTCCATTGGATGATTCATTTAATAGGGCAATTAAATATCTTTCAGATTATGTTATTTCTATTATAGCTATTATTATAACATCTCCAATCATGATTATTACGGCAATTGCTATTAAAATAACATCTCCCGGTCCAATTATTTTCAAACAAGAAAGAATAGGCCATCATGGGAAACCGTTTTATATGTATAAGTTCCGTAGTATGAGGGTTCAAAATCCTAATGAAGAAATATCCGGATGGACTACAAAAGATGATCCAAGAAAAACAAAAGTTGGAGATTTCATTAGGAAAACAAGTATTGATGAATTACCCCAATTTTTCAATGTGTTAAAAGGCCAAATGAGTGTCGTAGGTCCTAGACCTGAAAGACCATATTTTGTTGAAGCATTCAGAAAAGAAATACCAAAATATATGGTAAAACATCAAGTTAGGCCAGGAATAACTGGGTGGGCTCAGATTCATGGTTGTAGGGGAGATACTTCAATTAAAAAACGTATAGAATATGATATTGAGTACGTAGAAAACTGGCATATGGGTTTAGACTTAGGTATAATGATAAAAACTATTGTAAAGAAAAATCCAAATGCATATTAATAATCACCATATTATTATTAATCTATTTAAAATTTAAACGATTTTAATCATATTTTTTTTAGCCGATTACTTATCAAATGCTCTTTCTAAGAGTTTATATATGCTATAATTTAAAATAATAATTAACTTTCTAATGAGGGGTTTGGTATGGAAAAAGAAATTTTAGAACAATACGAAAAAGTTAAAGATAAACTCTCTGAAGAAGAATTTTTATCTAAAATGGATGAAATTCGTCCAGATTATGTTGATTCAGATTATGATGAAGTAGATATCGCAGCAAAAGTTGTTGATAGTTATTTAGTTGTTGACGATATGCTATCACATGATCTCTCAAGAGAAGAGCAAGAAGAATTAAATGATGACGAAATTGTCATGAGTGATTTACTTTTAGAAAAATATGAAAAAGTGAAAGATTATATTTCTCAAGAGGATTTCCTTTCAAGAATTAATGAAATTAAAATTCAACAGAAAGATAATCCATTCATTAATGAGGAAAGTATTGTTGATCAAATCATTGGTGAATTAGGCATTACTCAAGAAAATGAATCTTTAACTGAAAGAGAAGAATATTCAGCAAAAAATAATATTGGTTTACTTGAAAATGGAGATAATGACCAATCTTTCACTGGTAGAGTAATGTCAATAAGCAATCCAAGGTCTTTTACAACACGCAAAAATAAAACAGGAAAAGTCTGTAATGTGGATGTTGAGGATAACACCGGAAAAATCCGTGTTGTATTATGGACTGAAAATATTAAACACCTAAAAAATATTTCAGAAGGAGATATTGTAAGAGTTGAAGGTGTTGACATTAAAGATGGATTTTCAGGACTTGAAGCAACAATGAGGCCTAGATCTGTATTTAAAAAAGTTACAGATGCTGACCCTAGTAAATATCCAGAATATATTGAAGAAATTACTCAAATTAAAGATGTTCAACCAGATACCAAAGTAAATGTGATTGCAAGAATCATTAAAATTCCTCCAATTAGATCTTATAATAAAAATGGTAAAGAGGGTCAAGTAGCATCTCTTGAACTTCAAGATGAATCAGGCACTATTTCTTACACATTATGGAATAAGAATGTTGATTTAATAGAATCTCTTGATTTAAACGATGGTGACACAGTAAAAATCCTTCAAGCCCAAGTTAGAGAAAGAAATGACGAAAAATCTCTTAGCCATTGGGATGGAAGGATTATTAAAGGAGATTACGATGTTCCTGAATTTGTGCATGAGTTTTCAAAAATCGATGATTTGGATGATGGTGACACCGATGTGGCAATAATGGGTGTTGTAACCAAAATTCAAGATATTAAAAAATTCGTCAGAAAATCAGACCAAAGTGAAGGTCAATTGAGAAACTTCCATTTAACCGACGATACCAATTCAATCAGAGTTACTTTATGGGGTGACGCTGCCGGTTTAGATATTAACAAAGGGGATATCGTTAAATTAATTGGTGGAAATGTTATTTATGATGAATATGTTGAAGAAGGCCATTCTATCAATACTAATTTCTCCACTCAAATAACAATTAATCCTAAAAACTTGTCTGATGATGATTTAGAAATTTTTGAATCAATTAAGCAAACATTACAGCCAATTACACTTGAACAAGTGACCTTAGCTGAAGAAGATAATTTTGATGCTGATGTCATGGGAAGAATAATGTCTGTAGGAGATGTTAGGACTTTTGAAAGACCTTCTGATGGAAGTACAGGTCATGTACGTTCCGCATTATTCTCCGATGGTAGTGGAATTGTTCAATTATCTTTATGGGATGATAAATCTGAAATTCCTCTCCAAGTCTCAGAAGCTTATTTAATAGAAAATGCAAGAGTAAGATTTGGAATGGAAAATATTAATTTAAATATTGGTTCATCATCAAGAATAATTAAATTATCTGAAGAAGATGCCAAATTCCTTCCTTCATTCGAATCATTAGAAAAAATGATTTATGAATATCGTGAAATTTCTGAAGTAGAGGAATTTGAAGAAAATATTTATGTTGTCGGAAGAGTCTTTGAAGTGTTTGATGTACGTGAATTAGAAAGAGATGATGGTAGTAAATATTCATTGAGAAATATTGAAATTGCCGATAATTCACAAGCTATTAGAGTATCATTATGGGGAGACAATGCAAAAAGAGAATTTGAACTTGGCGAACCAATCAAGATTCAAAATCCTAGAGTCGATATCTATAATGACCAATTAACATTGAATATATCAGGTTCATCAGCTATTGTAAAACCAAGTGAAGATGAATTAATGAAATTACCTTCTTATGAAGAGCTTAGAGAAGCTATTTATGCTCCTAAAGAAATCGAAGCTATTGAGGATAATGATGTTAATGTTCGTGTTACAGGTCAATTAACTGATGTAGTCAGTGATCATTTACTTCTTAGAAAATGTCCAAACTGTAATAATACAATTAGTAATGACTCTTTTGAAGATTCAGTCATTTGTGATTATTGTGGTGAAGAAATCGAAGATCCAAATGTCACAATCATGATTCCAACTACATTAGTGGATGACACTGGCGAGATTGGACTTACTTTCTTTGATAATTTAGTTGAAGAACTTCTAGAAATGCCTAAAGATGAAATTGTTGAATTAGTTTCTGAAGATCCAGGTATTTTGGATGGTAAAATCGAAGATTTGGAAGGTTTAAATGTTGAAGTAATTGCTAATGTTAGTTATGATGAGTATAACGATAGAATTAGACTTAACCCAAGGAAAATTTTAAATAAATATTATTAAATTAAATAAGGATGGATTATTATGGTAGAATTAGAAGATTTACCTAGTGTTGGTGAAAAAACAGCAGAAAAATTAAGAGATGCAGGATTTGCTGATATGATGAGATTAGCCACTGCTACTCCTAAAGAATTATCAGTTAAAGCAGAAATCGGTGAAGGTGTTGCTGAAAAAGTTATTGAAGCTGCACGTAAAGCTGAAAATATTGATTTTGAAACAGCATTTGATGTTTTGGAAAGAAGAAAAGAAGTTGGCCACATTTCTGTTGGAAGTAAAGGTTTCAATGATTTAATCGCTGGAGGTATTGAAACTCAAGCAATCACTGAAGTATTTGGGGAGTTTGGATCTGGAAAAAGTCAAATTTCTCATGAATTAGCAGTAACTGTTCAATTACCTGTAGAACAAGGTGGACTTGGTGGTGAATGTGTTTTCATTGATACTGAAAATACTTTCCGTCCTGAAAGAGTTGAACAAATTGCCAACGGTTTTGAATTAGATGTTCAAGAAGTTTTACAAAAAATTCATGTTGCTCGTGCTTTTAACTCATCTCATCAAATTCTAATGGTTGATAAAATTAACGAACTTATTCAATCTGGAACTAATGTTAAATTAGTTATCGTAGATTCATTAATGGCTCATTTCAGAGCAGAATATGTTGGAAGAGAATCATTGGCTGTTAGACAACAAAAATTAAATCAACACTTACATTCACTTCAACAAATTGCTAATACTTACAATGTAGCGGTATTTATTACAAACCAAGTTCAAGCTAAACCAGATTCCTTCTTTGGAAGTCCAACTAAAGCTATTGGTGGTCACGTTTTAGGACACGCATCCACTTACAGAATTTGGCTTAAAAAAGGACTTGCTGGAAAAAGAATTGCTCGTTTGGTAGACAGCCCTCATTTGCCTGAAGGTGAATGCGTTTTCAAAATTACTAATGATGGTATTGTTGATTAATCGTGAATTATTTTCACGATTTTCTTTCTTTTAATCTCAAATTTTAAATAATATTAATAACTACTTTTTTTTAATGAATGCCATAGAAATTACAATTTTATCAATTGTATTAATGATTGTTTTAGGGGTTTTTCTTAGAAGGATAGATTTTTTAGGCCTTAAAGATGTTGAATCTTTAAACAATATTGTTATTTATATTTTAATGCCTTGTATGGTTTTTTCAGCCCTATATTCTGCTGATTTATCATTACTTTCAACTTTAGGCATTCTTCCATTTATAATTCTGGCTTCATCCTTTATTACAGGAGCAATTTCTTATCTTATTTTAAAGAAATTTAACATTCCAGAAAAGAGATTGTGGAGTATTGTCGTTGCTGTAATGATTGCAAATACTGCATTTATGGGTTATCCTATTAATTTAGGTATTTTTGGCCAAGAAGGTCTATTAAGGGCAATATTTTGTGACATTGCTACTTTAATCATATTTTTAATTTTGTCTTTTGTCTTGTCTTTGAAATTTGGTGGATCCACCAAATCTGCTATTAAAAAAATAGCTCTTTTTCCATCTCTGTGGGCGGTTATTTTAGGCATTATGTTAAATTTTTTAAATATTCCAATAGGGCCTGTTTTAGAAAATACAGTCAATTATCTAGGGGATGGTTCTATTCCTTTGATAATGTTGTCTTTGGGTGTTTCAATTGATTTAAGTGGTCTTACTAGAAGTAGAAACATGATAATTTTTACAAGTGCAATGAAACTGATTTTATACCCTATCATTGCTTTTATTTTCGCATCGATTGTTGGGCTTGTGGACTTGCAATTTAAGATTTCAATCATTGAAGCTGCTATGCCTTCAGGATTGTTATCTTTGGTACTTGCTATAAGCTATAAATTGGATTTTGAACTTACCTCAGATTGCATTTTAATTGATACAGTTGTTTCTCTTTTGAGCCTGCCGATTTTAATCATGTTATTATAGCCAAAAATCCCTAAAAAATATTATATTAAATTTTCGCTTTCCTAAAAATTATTGTTTAGATTTTTTATTTTTCAAAAAAACTATCAATAATCCGTTATTTTATAATTAAAGTCTTTTTTAGGAAAATTTTAACTCATCATATATATACTTTACTCCAATATTTTTTCAGAAACCTTTATTAGTGTGTTCCAACTACATATTTAATATCTAACTCTATGTTAGATAATTTCGCACACTTGTACAAGGTGAAAATTATGGCAGAAGAAATAAATAATAATGAAGAATTAAGGATAGGTGTTTACGTCTGTCACTGTGGTGTTAACATCGGTGGTGTCGTTGACTGTCCTGAAGTAGCTGAATACGCTAAGACTTTGCCTGGTGTTGTTCACGCAACTGATTACAAATACATGTGTTCAGACCCAGGTCAAGCATTGATTCAAGAAGACATCAAAGAGAAAAACTTAAACCGTATTGTAGTTGCTGCTTGTTCTCCTCGTCTTCACGAACCTACTTTCCGTAGATGTGTTGAAGAAGCTGGATTAAACAAATTTTTATTTGAATTTGCAAACTTAAGGGAACAAGACTCTTGGGTACACATGGATTTACCTGAAGAAGCTACTGCAAAAGCTAAAGATTTAACTCGTATGGCAGTTGCTAAAGCAAGATTACTCGAACCATTAGAAGCTACCAAAGTAGCAGTAGATAAAAAAGCATTAGTTATTGGTGGTGGAGTAGCTGGTATTCAAACTGCTTTAGATTTAGGTGACATGGGATTCAAAACTTACATGGTAGAAAGAAACCCTACCATTGGTGGAAGAATGGGACAATTAGATAAAACATTCCCTACTCTCGACTGTTCCATGTGTATTTTAGCACCAAAAATGGTAGACGCATTTAAACATGAAAACATCGAATTAATTTCTTATGCAGAAGTAACAGAAGTAGACGGATACATCGGAAACTTCAAAGTAACTGTTGAGAAAAAACCAAGATATGTTGATGAAGATAAATGTACTGGTTGTGGAGCTTGTCAAGAAGCTTGTCCTATCGAAATACCTAACTACTACGACGAAGGTGTAGGTATGGTAAAAGCTGCATACATTCCGTTCCCTCAAGCTGTACCATTATGTGCAACTATCGATAAAGACTACTGTATCGAATGTAACTTATGTGTACAAGCATGTGGTCCGGATGCTATTGATCACAATCAACAAGCAACCACTATTGAATTAGAAGTTGGTACTATTATTGCAGCTATCGGATACGATCCTTTCGATCCATCAGGAATTTACCAATACGGATACGGCCGTTACTCAAACGTAATTACTGCAATGGAAATTGAAAGAATGATTAACGCATCCGGTCCTACTGGTGGACACGTAATAAAACCATCTGATGGTATTGAACCTAAACGTGTTGCATTTATCCACTGTGTCGGTTCAAGAGATGAGCAAATCGGTAAACCTTACTGTTCCAGAGTATGTTGTATGTACTCCATGAAAAACGCTCAATTATGTATTGACCACGAACCTGACACTGAAGTAACTTGTTACTACATGGATATTCGTTCATTCGGTAAAGGATACGAAGAGTTCTACAAAACCTCTCAAGAAAAATACGGAATTGAATTTATTAGAGGTAGACCTGCACAAATCTTCGAAAATGATGATTTAACCTTAACTATCAGAGCAGAAGATACTTTACTCGGTAAAGTAACTGAATACACTTACGACTTAGTTGTATTAAGTGTTGGTCTCGAACACTCTGCAGGATCTGACGAACTCAGACAAACTTTAGGTGTTTCCAAATCTGCAGACGGATTCTACATGGAAGCTCACCCTAAACTCAGACCTGTTGACACCTTAACTGACGGTGTTTACATTGCTGGTGTAGCTCAAGGTCCTAAAGATATTCCTGACTCAGTAGCTCAAGGTTCAGCTGCAGCATCCAGAGCAGCTATCCCAATGGCTAAAGGTCAAGTAGAAATCGAACCTATCGTTGCACGTACTGATGAAGGTATTTGTGGTGCTTGTGAAGTTTGTGTTGAATTATGTCCATTCGGTGCTATTTCTATTGTTGCTGATTCCGGAAGCAACCACGCAGAAATTAACACTGCATTATGTAAAGGATGTGGTACCTGTGTAGGTGCATGTCCATCTGGAGCTATGGATCAACAACACTTCAAAACCGATCAAATTATGGCACAAATCAGTGCTGCTCTTGAAGACTTAGGAAAATAGATTTAGAGATTATTCAATCTCTATTTCTTTTTTATTTTTTTTTAACTCACTACTTTTTTTTACAAATATATCTTCTTTTTTAAGAGAATACTATTTTTTCATAACTATTATATTATAAGATAAACAAAAATTAAAATATAATTTTTAATTTAATTTTAGGTGTAGTAAATGACTAATTATCATGATGAAATTTTAAACTTTGAAAAGATAGCACAGGAACATGCTCAATACATGAGAAACAGTATTAATCTTATCGCTTCTGAAAATGTTACTAGTGTAGAAGTAACAGAAGCCTTAGCTACTGATTTTGCTCATAGATATGCTGAAGGTCAAGCATTTGAAAGATTCTACGAAGGATGTCAATTCATCGATTTAATCGAAGACAAAACCAAAAAACTTTCTTGTGAAGTTTATGATTGTGATTATGCAAATGTTCAGCCAGTTTCAGGCGTAACTGCAAATTTAGCAGCATTTTTTGGGTTTGCAAAACCTGGTGAAAAAGTAATGGCATTAGAAGTACCTTCTGGAGGCCATATTTCTCACGCTGATGTAAGTGCAGCAGGTATTCGTGGCCTTAAAACAGTTTTCCACCCTTTAAATAAAGATATTATGAACATTGACATCGATGCAATGAACAAGAAAATCTTGGAAGAAAAACCACAAATTGTTTTATTCGGTGGAAGCTTATTCTTATTCCCACACCCAATTAAAGAAGCTCGCGAAGCTGCTGATGAAGTTGGAGCTAAAATCATGTATGATGGAGCTCATGTGTTAGGTCTTATTGCAGGAGGCCAATTCCAACAACCATTAAAAGAAGGGGCAGATTTAATGATGGGTAGTACTCACAAAACTTTCCCTGGTCCACAAGGTGGAATTATTCTTTCTCACAAAGAAAATGAAGAAATAATTGATAATGCCGTGTTCCCAGGTGTAGTAAGTAATCACCATTTACACCATTTATTAGGTTTAGGAATTGCTACTGCTGAAATGTTGGAATTTGGTGAAGCTTATGCTAAACAAATCATTAAAAACGCACAGGCATTAGGTCAAGCGATGTATGAAAGAGGATTCAATGTTTTATGTGAAGAACAAGGATTTACTCAATCTCACCAAATTGCTGTAGACTTAACTAATATTAGATCAGCTTCCGATATTGCTCGTGAATTGGCAGATAATAATGTTATTTTAAATAAAAATCTTTTACCTGGTGATGACAGAGATAATAGTGATGATCCATCTGGTATTAGGATAGGAACTCAAGAAATCACTAGAAGAGGATTAAAAGAAAAAGAAATGGATGAAGTTGCTGAGTTCATCCGTCGTGTAGCAGTTGATAAAGAAGACATTGCTGATGAAGTTGCTGAATTTATGAACCAATACACAACTTTAGACTATGCATTCTCAGACAGAGATGCTTATCAATATCATAAATTATTATAGATTACTATGAGAATAGGGTTTGCTTTTACTGGAGCCGGTCATTTACTCAATGAATCTGTTCAAGTAGCCGAAAAATTAGCTGAAGACCATGAAGTAACTATATTTCTTTCAGGTGCTGCTGAAGAGGTATTGAAAATGTATGGTCTTTATGAAAGAGTCACCAGATTAACTGGAGGCAAATATAGGGAACTTGCTACAGATTCAAACCAAAAATTTTCATTTCCAATAACTGGCAGATTCTCTCTTGGTAAGTATGATTTATTAATTGTTTCACCAGCTACTGCCAATACAGTTGCAAAAATAGTCTATGGGATTGCAGACACTTTAGTAACTAATGTTGTTGCACAAGCAGGTAAAGGGGCAGTTAAGACTTTTATGGTTCCTGTAGATATTCATCCAGGACCAATTGACACTGTTTTGCCGTCAAAAATGGAAGCTAGCAAATGTCAAACTTGTGACGAGTGTATTGCAGCTCTTGCATGTCCTGAAGGTGCAATTATTCCCCATGATGAAATTGACTTGACTAAATGTGTAGGTTGTGGCCAATGCAGAAACAGCTGTCCTTATGATGCCATTTCTGAAGGAAAAATTATCACAATTTACATGAGAGACATTGATATTGAAAATACCAGAAAATTATCTGAAATTGATGATATTCAAATCTTTGAAAATCCTAAAGACGTTTTAGAGTTTATATAAACTCAATTTTTTCTCCTTTTTTTAAATTTAATGTGTTTTCTTTCACTTCTAAAATATATTTAACTTTTTTTGATGCTTTATAAAATTTCCAAGGTTTCAATGTTATTTTTTCTACAATGACTTTATTTTCGTCTAAAAAATAGGCATCGATTGTAAAGTGCATAAAGCAAGTATGGATGCTTGATCCATACTTTAAAATTAATAATAACCCATAATCAATATCTTTTTTAAACATCAATCCCATTAGTCTTTTGAAAAAAGTATCTGCATATTCTATTTTAATCATGGATAATAGGTTATTTTAGTTATTATTAAATTTAACTTATTTTTAGTTAGAATATTGCCTTTAAAAGGTTATTTAAATCACTTTAGATAAATGTCTTTGATTCAATTTCTCCACTTGAGAAATCTTTTAGTGTAATTTCAAATTCTTCAGTTGAAAATACCTCCGGTATTATAAGTCTTCCTTCTTCATTATTCAATATAAAACAGGGGGTTGCTGTAATTCCATATGAAAGAGCTTCTTCTTTATCAAGGTATATTTCTATGTTGTAATAATTATTTTCAAGAATTTTATTTGCTTCATTTTCTTCTAGTCCACATGAAATAGCTATTTTACTTAAAATTTTAATGTCTGCAATATTTTCGTTTTTAATTAAATTTGAGTAAAATATTTCTTCAACAAGTTTTAAAGTAATTTCAGGATGTGTATTTTGACTAAATTTACATAATCTTAGTGCATCGTTTGATCTTGTAAGTAACATGTCTTTATAGTTAATTTTTAGCCCATCATCAAGTGCAATCTGTTCTATTTCTGCAATTTTGCTTGAAGCGTCTTCTATTGATAATCCGTATTTTTCAGCATATCTTTCAGTAGTGCTTTTTGTAGGTCTTTTTCCAGCTAATGGTTCAAGTTCAAATGCTTTAATTTCCCATTCAACATCTATATCTAAGTTTTCAGTAGCTTTTTTAAGTCTTTTAAGTCCAATATAGGAATATGGGCAGTTAAAATCAATTAAGTAAATTATATTCATTTTTTTCCTCTTTTTTTCTTTAATTTTGTTCTTCAGATATATTTATTATTTTTTAATTTTTAACAATTTATATATAATATTTAAGATATAACTTATAATGACTTGATTATGTTGATACATTTATACTGTATATAGTAATTATCAATGAGAATTTAAAATTGAAGATTGGTGATAATATGAATGAAATAGGTAGAACATTTACATCAGAATCAGTAACTCAGGGGCATCCTGATAAAGTTGCAGATATTATTTCTGATGCTATATTAGATGCGTACATGGCACAGGATAAAAATTCACATGTTGCATGTGAAACTTGTGTAACAACTGATTTTTGTATGGTATTTGGTGAAATAACCTCATCAGCTCATATCTCAGAAGACGAAATTGAAAAAATAATAAGAGACACAATTATTGAAATCGGTTATGATAATCCTGATTTAAAATTTGATGGTCATACTTGTGAAGTTAAAAATAGGCTCCATGAACAGTCTGCTGATATTAATCAGGGAGTCGACCGTGGGGATGAAGAAAGTGGAGCTGGAGATCAAGGTATGATGTTCGGTTTTGCAACTAATGAAACTGACTCATTAATGCCTTATCCAATTGATCTTGCCCGTAAATTAACTAATAAATTAACTGAACTTAGGGAAAGTGGTGAAATCCCATATTTAAGGCCTGACGGTAAAGCACAAGTATCCGTAAATTATGATAAAGACGGCAATGTTGTTTCACTTGATGCAGTTGTATTGTCAACTCAACATGATGAGACAGTCTCTGATAATCAAGAACAATTAAAAGCAGATATTCGTGAAAAACTCTTTAAAGCAGTTATTCCTGATGAATTAATGACTGAAGATACTAAAGAGCACATTAACCCAACCGGAAAATTCGAAATCGGTGGACCTCACGGAGATGCAGGTCTAACCGGCCGTAAAATCATCGTAGATACCTACGGAGGATATGCACGTCACGGCGGAGGAGCATTTTCAGGAAAAGACTGCACTAAAGTAGATAGAAGCGCATGCTACATGGCAAGATACATTGCAAAAAATATTGTAGCTAGCGGATTAGCTGAAAAATGTGAAATCCAATTATCCTATGCGATTGGAGTTGCAGAACCAACTTCAATAATGGTAGATACCTTTGGAACCGGCGCAGCAGACCTTGATTTTGATAAAATAGTACGTGAAAACTTTAAATTAACACCTGATGGAATTATCGAAACATTAGGTTTAAGAGACACTAGCTATAAACAAACTGCTAAATATGGTCACTTCGGTATTGAAGACCTCCCATGGGAAAAAACCGACAAAGCCGAAGATTTAAAAAAATATATTAATTAAATAAAACTTTCCTCTTTTGAGGAAAAATTTTTATATTTTTTTTGAGATTTTTATTTTTATAATTTTTTATCCATTCTTTTTTTAATTAGTTTACTCACCAGTTTTGTTTGAAAATCTTTTCAATTTTTAAAATATTCAAAAATTGTAATAACTTTTATTTATTATATAAAACAAAAGAATACATATTATAGATTATTAATTTTTGAGGAGTTACAATGCCAATAAACGAGGCAGATAAATCATACGATCATGATAAAATAGAAAAGAAAGTACAAAAATTCTGGAAAGATGAAGATACTTTCAAAAAAGTCAATGAACTTAGAGAAAAAGGTCCTAAATACTCATTTTTAGATGGTCCGCCATATTGTAGTGGAAAAATACACTTGGGTACTGCTTGGAACAAAGTTATTAAAGATTCATATTTACGTTATAAATCAATGAATGGATTTAGTTTAAGAAGACAAGCAGGTTGGGATATGCACGGTCTTCCAATCGAGCATAAAGTAGAGCAATTGATGGGCATTAAAAGTAAACAAGAAATCGAAGATACAATTGGTATTGCTGCTTTTGTAGATAAATGTAGGGAATTTGCAATGGAGAATAAAGTAGCTATGGAAGAAGAATTTGACCAATTGGGAGTTTGGATGGATTGGGATGACCCATACATGACATTAGATCCGAAATATATGGAATCTTCTTGGTGGACATTAAAAAGAGCAAATGACCAAAATTTACTTGTTAACGACCAAAGAGTAATTAGCTGGTGTCCTCATTGTGGAACAGCACTTGCGGCTGCAGAAATTGAATATGAAGACAAACAAGACCCTTCCATATTCATTAAATTCCCAGTTACTGGTGAAGAAAATACTTATTTCCTGGTTTGGACAACAACTCCATGGACTCTCCCTGCCAACATGGCCATTTGTGCTAATCCTGAATTTGACTATGTTTATGTTTTAAAAGACGGTGAAACTTTAATTTTAGCTGAAAACTTAATGGAAGATGTTTTAGGTAAACAAGTTAAAATTCATAGAACCAAAATACCTGCTGAAAATGAAGATGAAGAAGACCAAATAATTGAAGAAAAAGAAGTTTTATATGAAATTATTAAGACAGTAAAAGGTTCAGATTTAGTTGGATTAAGTTATGATTATATTTTAGCCGATGAAATTCCAAAACAAATGGAATTTGACTCAAAAATTGAAAAAGTCCATACAATCCTATCAGGTGACCATGTAGAACTTGGTGAAGGTACAGGGTTAGTTCATACTGCACCAGGACACGGTCCAGAGGACTTTGAAGTAGGTCAAGCTCATGGTCTTCCAATTTTCTGTCCTGTTGGTGAAGATGGTTGTTTCACTGAAGATGCAGGAAAATATGCTACTAAATTCACAAAAGATGAAAATCCACAAATTATCAAAGATTTGGAAGATAAAAATTTAATGTACAGATCAGAAACTATTGAGCACAGATATGGGGTATGTTGGAGATGTAAAACTCCAATTATATACATCGCAACTAAACAATGGTTCTTAAAAGTAACAGACATTAAACAAAAAATGTTGGATGAAATTGCTCGTGTCGAATGGGTTCCTAAATGGGCTGGCGAAGGCAGATTCCATGATTGGGTAGATAATGCACGTGACTGGACAATTTCAAGACAAAGATACTGGGGTATTCCGATTCCTATTTGGGAATGCCCTGATTGTGGTGAAATCAAAGTTATTGGTTCTTTAGATGAGCTAAAAGCCGAATCATTAACTGATATTAACGTATCTGATGCGGAACTTATCCACAGGCCATATGTGGATGAAGTTGAAGTTAAATGTGACGGCTGTGGAAAAGCTATTAAAAGAATTCCTGATGTGTTGGATGTATGGATTGATTCCGGTGTTGCAGGTTGGGCTTCACTTTATTATCCTGAAGAAAAAGAAAAATTCCAGGATTGGTATCCATATGACTTTATTACAGAAGGTCATGACCAGACTAGGGGATGGTTCTACTCACAATTAGGTACCGGAGTTATTTCAATGGGTCAAAGTCCATATCAAAAAGTTTTAATGCATGGATTTGTATTGGATGATAAAGGAAATAAAATGTCTAAATCATTAGGAAATGTTGTAGCTCCTGAAGAAGTAATTGAAAAATATGGGGCAGATGTATTAAGATTCTACTTATTATGGGCTTCAAAACCATGGGATGATTTAAAATTCGTATGGGATGAGCTCTTGAACATTAACAAAATGTTTAATATTTTATGGAATGTCTATGTATTTTCAACAACTTACATGTCCTTGGATAACTTCAATCCTATTGAATTAACTGAAGATGACATCATTTTAAGACCTGAAGATAAATGGATTATATCTAAGGCCAATACTTTAGTAAAAGAAGTTGCTGATGACTTGGATAAATTATTCTTCCATAAAGCAACAAGAAAAATTAATAATTTTATCTTAGAAGATTTAAGCCGTTGGTATGTAAGACTTATTCGTGGAAGAACCTGGGTTGAAAGTGATGATCCTGATAAATTAGGAGCATATTACAGTTTATACACAGCTTTAATCAAATTGATTTCTGTTTTATGTCCAATAGCTCCTCACATATCTGAAGAAATCTATGAAAACCTTGTTAAAGGAGTTAATCCTGATGCCCTTGAAAGTATTCACATGAATGATTGGGAATATGATGAGGATGCAATTGATGAAGAACTTGAAGCTAAAATGGATGTTGTACGTAATGTCATAGATGCATCAATAAGAGCACGTGATATTGCACAATATAAGTTAAGATGGCCGGTTTCTGATATTACGGTTGTATCTCAGGATGATAATGTATTAAAAGCTATTGAAGAGTTAACTGATATTATTAAGGATCAATCTAATACTAAAGAGGTATTATGTGCCAGTGAATTTGAAAAATTATCATTTAATGCAAAACCAAACCTTAAAACTTTGGGTCCAAGACTTAAAGGTGACATGGGTAAGGTAATGAATGCTTTAAAACAGGGTGATGGAAATCAAATTAAAGCTGATTTGGAAGCTAATGGAAGTATAATTATTGAAGGGCATGAATTGTCCTCAGATGATATATTATTCGACTCTGAACTTCCAGATGATTTCGTTTCATCAGAATTTGAAGGCGGAAATGTATTTGTAAATACTAATATCACATTAGAGATTAAACAAGAAGCTATGGCTCGTGAATTAATTAGAAGAATTCAGGATATGAGAAAAGATTTAGATTTAGATGTTGAAGCAAACATCAATGTCGATGTAGAAACGTCTAGTGAATTTAAAGATTTAATTGTACCTCAAGCTGAATTCATTTCTCATGAAGTAAGAGCAAATAGCTTAATTATAACTGACAGTGAAGAATGCAATAAAGATTCTAAAGATTATACTAAAGAATGGAATATTGAAGGAGAAAAAGTAATTATTTCAATTAAAAATTAAAGGTGTTAACATGACTTTGGCTGATTCTGAAATTGAATATATTGAAGGAATCCTTGGTAGGAAAATGAACGAATTGGAAGAAGGAATGCTTGATGTAATGTTTTCAGAGCATTGTTCTTACAAGAGTAGTAGGCCATTTTTAAGAGCTTTTCCAACTGAAGGAGAAAACATTATTTTAGGTCCGGGAGACGATGCAGGACTCGTTTCTGTCACTGATAAATATGCATTGGCTGTAGGTATGGAATCTCACAATCACCCATCTGCTATTGAACCGTATGGTGGAGCAGGTACTGGTATTGGTGGAATTTTAAGGGATATTATTTCTATGGGGGCAATGCCTATTGCACTTTTAGATTCACTTAGATTCGGACCTTTAGAAGATGAAAAATCAAGATATTTATTTGAACATGTTGTAAAAGGAATTTCAGATTATGGTAATAGGGTTGGTGTTCCAACTGTTGCTGGTGAAATTGAATTTGACGAATCCTTTAGAACAAATCCTTTAGTAAATGTAATGTGTGTAGGTCTTGTTGAAAAAGATAAAATCGTACGTGCACAAGCACCAAATATTGGTGATGTATTCCTATTAATGGGTGGAACAACCGGGCGTGACGGAATCCATGGTGTAACATTTGCGTCAGAAGAGTTAACATCAGACTCAGAAACTGAAGATAGGCCGGCAGTACAAGTAGCAGACCCATTTACTAAAAAAAGAGTTTTAGAAGCATCTTTAGAAATTTTAGAAAAAATCAATGTCAGCGGTGTAAAGGATTTGGGTGGTGGAGGTCTTACTTGTTGTATTTCAGAATTAGTAGATTCCTCTCAGAATGGAGCATTAGTTGATTTACGTGCAATTCCATTAAGAGAAACTGGTATGACTCCTTATGAAATTATGCTTTCAGAATCCCAAGAACGTATGGTATTTGTCATTAATCCGGATGATATTGAACTTGCTCAAAAAATCTGTGATAAACATGAAATCACCTCTTCAATCATTGGTGAAGTCATTGAAGGAAACAATATGATTGTTTCAGATGAAGGGGATGAGCTTGCTAACTTGCCTACTATTCTTTTAGCGGATCCACCTTCAATTGACAGGCCTATTTGTGAAATTCCTGAAGACACAGAAAAAATTGAACTTAAAGATCCTGGACTTCATAAATCATTACCTAAATTATTGGCCAGTCCTAATATAGCTTCTAAAGAGTGGGTTTATAAACAATATGACCATGAAGTTCAAGTTAGAACAGTTGTAAAACCTGGTGATGATGCGGCAGTGCTTAGAATTGATGATGAAACTGCTATTGCACTTACTACTGATTCCAATACAATTCACACCAAATTATCTCCATTTGATGGGGCGGCTGGTTGTGTTGCAGAAGCTATAAGAAATGTTATTTCTATGGGTGCAACTCCTTATGCGGTTGTAGACTGTCTTAACTTTGGAAATCCTGAAACTCCAGAAATCTTATGGCAATTCAAAACAGCTATTGAAGGAATGAGTCTTGTAGCCGAAAATTTCAATGCTCCAGTTATTAGTGGAAATGTTAGTTTCTACAATGAGACTGAAGGAATTAAAATCAATCCGACACCTGCAGTTGGTGTAATAGGTGTTGAAAATATTAAAAATATTAGGACTATGGACTTTAAAAATGAGGGAGATAAAATCATCTTAATCGGTAAAACTTATGATGAGTTAACAGGTTCTGAATATCATAGAACTATCCATGGTATTGAAAAAGGAACTGCTCCAAGAATCAGAATAGATGAGGAAGTTGCCAATGGTCAAACAGTATTAAAATTAATCGATGAAGACGAAAATAAAGATATTACTGCTGTTCATGATGTATCTGCTGGAGGACTTGCAGTAGCTTTATCTGAAATGTTTATTAAATCAGGTAAAGGTTGTGAAGTTAATTTAGAAGATGATGAATTAGATAAAATTCAATTACTTTACTCAGAAAGTCATGCCAGATACTTGTTAACTGTAAAAGAAGATGCTTTGGATGAAATCTTGGCAAAAATTGATGTGGATGCACAAGTCATCGGTGAGGTAAAAGGAAATTCACTTAAGGTCAATGGCCATGAATTTAGCTTTGAAGATTTAGATAATGCATATCATGGTGTTATTGAGCAATACATGGCATAATTTATTAGGTGTTTAAATGTTTTTATCGAAATTAGACTCTTTAAATGACGCTTTAAAATTAATTGATGAGAACCAATTGGTTGTAGGGACAGAAAAAATCCCCATTAGAGAAGCTCACAAAAGAGTATTAGCTGAAGATATTATTGCTTATCACAATTCTCCGCCTTTCGATAAGTCAGCAATGGATGGATTTGCACTTAAAGGTGAGAATACTTTTGGTGCATCACAGTCTGCACCTAAGACTTTAAAAATAGTTGATGCGATTGGTGCAGGTGATTTTTGTGACAAAATAATTAATGAGGGGGAAGCAATTGTTATTGCTACTGGTGCCCCTATTCCTGAGGGAGCTGATGCTGTTTTAATGAAAGAATACACTACAACTGATGGGGACGAATTGACAATATATTCTCAGGTTACTCCTGGAGAAAACGTTTCTCCTAAAGCGGAAGATATTAAAAAAGGAGAGAAGATATTGTCTAAAAATACTTTTATTCGCTATCAGGAATTGGGGTTAATTGCATCAGCAGGTTATGATACTGTTGAAGTATTTAAAAAACCTAGAGTTAAAATTATTATTACAGGCAATGAATTGGTGGAACCTACTAAAGAAGAGATTGATAAAGCTAAAATTATTAATTCAAATCAATTTACTATTAAAGCGATGGTTGAAGATTCAGGAGCTATTGCTGATATTGGTCATGCTGGAGATACTTTTGATGAGGTTAGAGAAGCTGTTCTTGAGGCCAGTAAAGAATATGATGTTATAATGACTACTGGAGGCACAGCCATTAGTAAAGGGGATGTTGTTTTAGATGTCGTTGATGATTTAGGTTCTGTATTATTCCATGGTGTTTCAATTAGGCCTGGAAAGCCTATTGGTGCAGGTATTGTCAATGATAAAGTTGTTTTTACTTTTTCAGGTCAGCCTGTGGCTGCCATGTCACAATTTGATATTTTTGCAAGAAAATTCTTATTTAAAATGCAAGGAAGAGATTTTAATTTTGAGATTACTAAAAAGGAAGCTATGTTAAAGATTCCTTCACAACTTGGAAGGACTGATTTCATTCGTTCATTCACTGATGAAAATCACACAAGACATGTCTTAAATAGGGGTTCTGGAATCATTCGTTCAATGGTAGAAGCTAATAGCTATATCATAATTGATGAAAATGATGAAGGATACCAAAAGGGCGATATGGTCGATGTTGTCTTTTTTAATTCATTACTTTGGTAAGTAACGAGGTATTTTCATGAATGGGATTTATTATTATTTGATAGCTTTTGTCATTATTTGGGTAGTGGCATTAATCTTTAAAAATAAATTATCCAATCATGGTTTTGAAATTGATTTTCCAGTTATAATGTGGAGAACTGAAAGGCTTAAAGGTTTAATCAAAAGGATTTCTGATTTATCTCCACGTTTCTGGAAGTATTTTATGACACTGGGTGTTTTTGTATCATTTATTGCAATGATTTACATAACTTGGTTGATGGTGTCATCTCTTGAAACAATAACAACGACTCCATCAGTTTCGATTATAATTCCAGGTGTTGAAATGCCTGGTTCGTCTATTTATGTTCCTTTGGGATATGGTTTATTGGCTTTAGCTAGTGTATTGATTGTACATGAATTTTCTCATGGTATTCTTGCATGTAGTGAAAAAATAAGCATTAAATCAATGGGATTATTATTATTCGCCATAATTCCCGGCGCTTTTGTAGAACCTGATGAAGAGAAATTAAAGTTATCTAAAAAATTGTCTCAACTTAGAGTTTATGCTGCAGGATCTATTGCAAATATGTCTTTAGCAGTAATTGCATTAGTAATATTTTTAATTGTTGCATCTTATGCAATCCCGGCTAATTTTTCTGAAAATGGAATCGAGATTTCTAGAATTGTTGGTGATTCACCGGCAAGTGAACATTTACATGAAGGAATGATAATTAAATCAATTGATAATCATAACATCACGGATTCAAAGAGTTACTTAAGTATTATTGGTTCTTTTAAACCAGGAGATAACGTTACTGTGGGAACAGATCAAGGGACATATACGCTGACTTTGGCTAAAAATCCAAATAATAGTTCGGTGGGCTTTTTTGGTATTCAAGCTTCTAAACATTTTGTACTTAAAAGCAATTCATTCGGACCGCTACCATGGATTTACTTTAATTTGCTAGAGTTGTTTCAGTGGGTATTCACTTTAAACTTGGGAATAGGATTATTTAACTTGCTTCCAATGAAACCATTGGACGGGGGTAAGATGTTGGAGGTTCTATTAAGTTATAAGCTTCCTGAACATCAGTACAAACCTTTGGTAAATTCAATTTCTGTTATAATGGCATTGATAATTATTGTCAGTTTAATCGCTGGTTTTTTATAGATTGTATCTGATTAATCTATATCACATAAATAATATTATTTATTTTTCATATTAGCATTTATTATTTTAAAATTTTCAACAATTATTTTAGTAGTAACATGTATAAATTACTTTTTAATTAATCATAATTTTATTTAAATTGCATGGTCATGGCAGTGGAGTTTGGAGTTAAAAAAATAAAAAGAGGAAAGAATATGAATTCTTTCTATTTAGAAGTATCTTTCTAAAATACCTTCTAAGATTTTGTAGTGACGACCTTCGTCTTTGGAACTTTCTCTGAAGAAATCAGCAGCGGTTTCAATTCCGGCTTCTTGAGCTTTTTCGGAAGCTTCTCTTTTTTCAGCGTTAGCCATTTTTTCTCCGCCCATCATCCATTCTATGTTAGCTTTGAGGTCATCTTTAATAATTCCGTTCATTTCACAGAATCTTGCAGCATGTTCAGCTTCTTCCCATGCTAATCTTTTGAATACTTCAGCTAATTCTCCGTAACCTTCTCTGGAAGCTTGTCTGGACATAGCTAAATAGATACCCACTTCATTAGTTTCTCCTTCAAAGTTTCCTGCAACATAGTTTTCTACAGGTGTTCCTTTTGTAATTCCGATTTCATGTTCGTATTTTACCATTTTAAATCATCTCCATTTAATCTTTTGATTTTATAATTCTTTACAAGCTTGCGCTAATTTTTTACCAAGTTCATAGCTTGCTTCATTTTCATCTTCATTTGGTACAAAGTAAATTTCTTGGGTGTCCACGATATCAAATCCACAGTTACCTAATTCTTCAGCGAGTTTTTCAGGAGATCCTCCTCTTCCACCCATTGAACCAAAGGTAACGGCTTTTCTTTCAATACCTGTTCTGTTGAATAAAAGACCTTTCAAGTAGTACATGATGTCCCCAATACTTGGATATGGTACATCATTTATTGTTGGATCACCAATTGCGATTCCTTTACTTGTTAATATACTTTTAACAATTTCTGATCTTTCATCTTCGTGTAAGAAGAAAATTTCAACATCATATCCTTCAGACATTGCACCTTCTGCAATTTCATGAGCCATTTTTTGGGTTGAATAGTGCATTGTATCGTAAATGATAGTGATTTTATCTTCACATACACCAGTTGCCCAGTTTTGATAAGCTCCAATAATTTGCATTGGGTCAGTCCAAATTTGACCGTGTGATGGTGCAATCATTTTAATTTGTTCGAGTAATCCTAATTCAACTACTTCATTTAATTTTTTGAGCACTAATTTTGAAAGTGGAGTAATTAAGTTTGCATAGAATTTTTGTGCTGCATCCATTAACACGTATTCAGGGATTTCATCACTAAATCTTTGTGTGAAACATAAGTGTTGACCAAATGCATCGTTAGGGAATAAAATTCCAGTTTCATCTGCAAGTAATGTAAACATACTGTCTGGCCAGTGGAGTAAGAATGCATCTAAGAATGCTAAAGTTCTTCCACCAACATCTAATGTGTCTCCAGTACCAACAGTAATAAATTCTGCACCTTCTAAGTTAGGGTAGTGTTTTAATAGACCGTTTACAGCAATTTTACTACAGTAAATTGGTGCTTCCGGGAATCTTTTATGTAAATCATATAAAACACCGGAGTGGTCTTTTTCTACATGGTTTTGGATAATGTAGTCTACTGCTACATCTCTGCCTTCTTGAGCAAATGCGTCATCGATACGTGCCATCATTTCCGCGGTTTTTCCAGGGTAAGCATTATCGATAATTGCTACTTTATCTTCACCAAATACAATGTATGCGTTGTATGTGGTACCATCTAAGGTATATCCATGGTATGTTCTTAAATCCCAGTCAAGAACACCAATCCAATATACTCCTTCTGCTATTTTTTTGGCATTAGCTTTCATAATTATTCCTCGAATAAAATTTGTTTCAATCTATACGAATGACATACAGACTTATAGTAATTTTTGTGTATGTGAATATATATAGATTTTCTTTTAAGAAACTGTTCGCTTTTTTAATTGAACAGTTGATTAAATTTTTTTATTTTTTTATTATTTTGTATATAATATTATTAGTTAATTATATTAACTTAAAAATAAATATTAAAAACAAGGGGAGTATATAAATGGGTGACGAAAAACCAATTCAAATTTTTTCAAATCCAGAAAAAAATATTGGAGTAAATGTTGTAAAAAGTCCAGTAAAGTTAACTATTCTTGAAATGCTTAGGGGTAGTGAGATGGAATTTGATGAAATTGTTTCTAACACAGGTAAATCAAAATCTACTATTTCTGTTCATTTGAAAGGTTTGAGGGAATCAGGTATTGTTTCTTTTAAAGTTCATCCTAAAGACAATAGAAAAAAAATTTTCTATCTCAACTCCAAATATTTGGGTTCTGTAAATCTTTCTGAGCAAAAAGAAATTGAAGAGACTCAAAAGGATTATTTAATTGAAAATATCGTTAATGATGATGGAGATTTCACTGTTTTATTGTTCCACACATTAAGATCAATGCTTATTCAGGAAGGAATTAATATTGATCCTGTTTTACAAGCTACCGGTGTACGCATTGGCAATGCTTTATTTGATTCTGTTTATGATGATGATTTAGAGATATTTTTAGAAAACATTTCAAATTTCTGGCAAACAAAAGGCCTAGGCAAACTTTCATTTGAAATAGGAAGCGTAATAAAAATAACTTCTTTAGACTGTTTCGAATGTCAATTATTACCAAAAACAGGTAAACCTGCATGTTTTTTAGATACTGGAATTCTTGAAGCATTATTCAGCGAATACTTCAACCAGCCAGTAAGTGTAATAGAAATCCAATGCTATACTATGGGTGATGGAAAATGTGTTTTTGAAGTTGAACCACGGCGCTTCAAATCAAATTAATCATCTAACTTAATAATTGTGGTTGTAAGATAAGGCTTATCTTTTGAAAATCCTTCAATAATTTTCTCATTTTCACGAGTACAGTTTTGCACTGAATAAATGTCGGTTGTACGTTTGTTGTTTTCAATTTTTAGTTCTAATTTTCTCATATTTCTTGATGCTTTCATTAAAGCTATTGCATTACTGTAATCCATAACATCATCTAATCTGTCATCAATTTTAGGGATAATGCTTAAAATATCATTTTTTTCAACTAACGCTTCGTTACGAGCAGCTGCACAAGCTGTAAATGAAGTTATTCCAGGAACAGTTTCAATTTCATATGCTCCTTTTAATTTCTTTTGCACATAAGAGTAAGTACTAAATATTGATGGATCTCCAAGAGTTATAAATGCCACGTCACGTCCGGTATCGAGATATTGTGCAATCATTTCTGAAGCAGATGTCCAACATCTTTCTAATTCTTTTTCATCTTCAATCATTGGAAATATCGGTTCTACAACCATTAACTTTTTAAAATCTTTTCTTTTTTCAATTATTGGTTTTACTATTGAAAGTGCAATACTCTCTTTTTCTTTGGAAGATTTTGGTGAAAAAACAACAGGGACTGTTTCTAAAATTCTAGCAGCTTTCAATGTTAATAATTCTGTATCTCCTGGTCCTACACCAATTCCGAATAATTTTCCTCTTTCTGACATATAATCACTTTTAAATATTTGTTATCAAATGCTCTTATATAATTTATTTATAGTATACTATACTAATATATTTTTAATGTCAAATTCTATGTTTTGTCCAAATTGTGGTATGCTTAAAAGCAATTGTATTTGTAAAAATAAGGAATCTTTTGAAAATGAGGGTTCTACTAATCTATTTTCATTTTCAAAGCCTATTACAAAGTCTATTTTGGATGATGAGATTCAAGAGTCTTATTCTATTGAAGACCATAAAATGCAAGTAAATAGGTTCCTTGAACTAAAGGATGAGTACCCCCATATTGATGATGAAATCATTGAAAATTTTCCATTTGACGAGCCTAGAGTAGGTCAGTTTGAGATTATTCAGGATATTCATGATGCAATTAGAAAAGGATATAAATATATTATTTTAGAAGCAGGAACTGGGACCGGTAAGTCCGCAATTGCTACAACATTAGCTAAAATGTATGAATCTGCTTATATTTTAACTATGACAAAACAATTACAGTCCCAATACTGTGATGAATTTGAATTTCCGTTAGTTAAAGGAAGATCTAATTTCTCATGTTTAAACGATGGATTGGATGTTACTTGTGATATGGGAACTTGTAAAACCTCTCCGACTTCCAGCAAATTTTTTTGCCCTTATGGTGTTGCTAAAAATCCAACATTGGATGCTGAATTGGCTTTTGAAGATTCTTTCGGTGGAGCGGTGTTTTATCAATCTCATTCTCATTGTCATTATTGGAATCAAAAAGCAAATGCAATAAACTCCCCCATCACATTAATGAATTATGATTATGCTATTGCAGAGTTAAATTATGTAAAACATTTTGGAACTCGCTCATTACTTATTTTAGACGAAGCGCATAATATAGAATCCAAATTAATGAACACGATGGAAGTAAATTTATATAATCACCGTTTAGAAAAAGACATTAGTAAAGTAATATCTAAAGAAACTTTAAAAGATGGGGAATTAGAAGATTGGCTCATGGAAATTGCAGCTATTGGGGAAGCTTATGAAGACATTGACATTAAGGATTTATCAAAAAATAAGGCAGAAAGAATCCATTCAACCATTTCAAGACTCAAAACACTTAAGAATAATCTGGAAAAAGAACCTGAAAATTGGGTCATTGACACTAATGAAGCAGGTGTATCATTTAAACCATTGAGAGTTCATCATTATGCTCAAAATAGCTTACTCAAATATGGGGATGTTGTTATTTTCATGAGTGCAACGATTTTATCCAGTAATTTGTTCTCAAAATGGTTAGGTTTATCTCCAGAAGAAGTTTATCATATTAAAGTTGATAGCCCATTTACAAAAGAAAAAAGGCCTATAATTTTAAATTTAGCGGGAAAAATGTCTAAAAGCAGGGTTAATAAAACCGCTCCTAAAACAATCCCTATATTAAAAGAAATACTTGAAAAACATAAAGATGAAAAAGGATTAATTCACACCAATAGTTATAAATGTCAGCATTTCATCAATGATAATTTACATAACTCAAGGTTGATTTCTCATAATTCCGCTAATAGGGAGCAGATGTTGGATTATTTTGAAAAAGATGAAAATCCGCTTGTTTTAGTTTCTCCTTCAATGAGTGAAGGGGTTGATTTACCCTATGATAAGTGTAGATTTCAAGTAATCTATAAAATACCATTCCCATATCTTGGAGATAAACAAATTAATATGAGAAGGAAAACCGACCAAAAATGGTATGCATATAAAACAGTAATGACATTAATGCAGGCATATGGTAGGGGAATGCGTGCTGAAGATGATTATTGTTATACTTACATTTTAGATGCGGATATAAATATGATACTTAAAAGTCCAATCTATAAATTTTTAGTACCTGATTTCTTTAAAGAAGCAGTTGTGAGAGTTAAAAAATAAAACGGACCTGGAGGGATTTGAACCCCCGATTTCAGGATCCGAAGTCCTGTGTCATTCCTGACTAGACCACAGGCCCAAAATTAAATTTAATTATTTTTATCATCAGGTAGGTCTTCAACTTCAGCAAAAATTTCATCAATACTTTCGCCTTCAAGTTTTGCTTTTTCGTAATCTATTTCTTCAATTTCTTCTTTAATAAGACCTTTTTTATCATCAGATTTTTCACGTGCAGAAGGTAAGTCTTCAACATTTATTTCTTCAGTGGTGGTTTCTTTTTTTGGTGTTTTTTTGGTTTTATCTACGGTTTTGGAAAAAGAGCTTTTTAGGTTATTTTTGAGTTCTTCCATGTTGAACTCCCCAATTTTGTAGGATTCTTTGTCGAGAGGGATGTTACTTTTAGGAAGGACTTGTTCTTCATCCTCAACTTTCTTTAGACTTTCTTTTTCTTCTTCAACTTCACTGATGGATTCCATCATGTTTTCAAATGGACTTTTAATATTGAAAATTTTGAATAAGGCATAGATAATTAATAATACTCCAATAAGTATTAAAACTACCATTATAAACTGATTTTCACCAGAAACAACATTATCGATTATTCTGTCTGTTCTTGCATTAAAGACTATTATTGAGGCAATTATAAATATGATTCCAAGAATTAAACTTACAAAGGCCAATATAGGTTTTTCACCTATTTTAATATTAATTAAATTATCAAAGTTTTCATTTACTTCTTCTTCGAGGCCATCAGGTTTGATGATTTCTGACTTTTCGTTTAAATCTTCGTTAATATCTGCTTCGATAATAAAATTTTTATCAATTTCAGCATCTTCTAAGTTTATTGCATGAGGATTATCTTCTCCAGGACGATAAATGTATTCATCATCTATTTCAAATGAATCATTATTTTCATTTAAATAATTAATTAATTCTTCATCTTCTTGGATTTCTTCATTGTCAGTATTAATTTCTATTTCATTGATTTCATCATCGTTAACATGATTAATCATATTTTTTAAATTAGAAATCCTATGTTCTTTTTTAGAATCTTTCATAAATTTTCCTCTTAATTGTAATTTCTCCATTTATGGCCACATTTGGCACATTCAAAGATTCTTGTTGGTGCTTCGTCTGCACTACGGGTTTGTTTAATTTCAGAATAAGCTTTATCATGACCGCACTCTGGACAAATTTCAGTAGTTTGTGATCTCATATCTTCAGCTTCACCTAAATTAACAACACCTTTATTTTCATTTAATTTCTGTGAAACGGAGTATTGTTCATCGTTTGAAGCTAAATCTTTTATGTATCCACAACTATTACATTTGAGTTTATCATCGTTTGGAAGTAACATTGCTCCACAATTTGGGCAAAATTCCATAATCATCTACCTCTCATTTTTCACTATACTATAATGAATTTTTTTTTTAAATTATTTAAAGTTATACTTTTTTTACACAGATTATTTACTTAAAATAGCATTCAAGCAATCATTAATAATTTTTTCGTGATCAAATGCAATACTCAATTTTTTTAAATCTTCTCTTGTGAACATACCTATATCACATGCATCATCATCAGCTTTCATATTCTCCATATTTCCTTTTGCCGTGTATGTGATACTTACTGTGTGTCTTCGGGGATCTCTGTTAGGTTCTGAATAAACCCCAACTAATTTTTCTAATTCTACATTTATGCTTGTTTCTTCTAAAGCTTCTCTTATTGCAGCTTTTTCAACGGATTCACCGTAATCAACGAATCCTCCAGGTAATGCCCAGTAATCTTTAAAAGGTTCATTCCCACGTTTTATTAAAATAAAATTTTTATTTTCATCATAAATGAAAATATCCGCGGTTAAACTGGGATTTCTATAATTTCCCATAGTATCACACAAAAATAATAAAAATAAGAAAATATTGAAGTTATAAATTATCTTCAATAAGTTGTTTGAAATCTGCACTGTCTGCTTTAAGTTGCTCAGCAGCTTTTTTTAATGCATCTTTTGGGTCAGCACCATTGGTTTTTATGGTCATGATTGGTTTTCCAGTAAGTGGGTGGTCAATATTATAAACTGCATATTCAACATCATCATCTTGCATTAAAATATGTCTTAAAGCATTACATACTCCATGACTTTCATCTTCTATTTCAAATTCGATTTCATTTGCAGTACTTTTAAGAATTTTGATATTATTCATTTTATCTACCTTATTATTCGTTTACATAGTTTATTGAAACTTTACGTTTTTCTTTTTTATTACAAGTATTACATTGAACTTCATCTTTTTTGGAAGTTGTGTGCATATAATCTCTGCAACGGGTACACATTGCTTTTAATACGCCACAGTCTTTATCTACAGTACTTAAATCAACATTATCTCCAGTTATTTTAACTACTTTTGCTTGGACTATGTCTCCTATTCTGAATGCATCACCTAATTTTTCTAAATAATCTTTTTTAGCTTGAGATATGTGGATTGCTCCCATATAAGGCAATGCTAATGGTCTTGGATTATCTTTAATGCATTCTAATTTAATATTTGCTCTTTGTGGTTTGATATCGGTAATCTGACCGTAAACAATATCTCCTTTCTTTAAAAGAGCAGGTTTTCCAAATTTTGAGTCAACAGAGATAACTTTCTTTTTTTGATTAATTTTTACATTTCCTAGTACTGATGATTTAATGTCTCCTTCGTCATCATAAGTACCTTCTCCAGGTACATACTGTTCAATTATACCTAATTTATCGCCTGGCATTACAATTTGTTCTTTTTCTACACCCATATTAAATCACCAAAGTAAGAAAAAATTTCATTAATATAATAATTTTATAAATGTTAATATTTAAAGTTAGTGTACTATCTTCTTCTAAATAGTATTTCATCTAATTGATAGTTTTCCCAATCTCGTTTATTCAGTACAATTTCTAATTCCTGTGGGGTAATCAGCGGTTTTTTATACATCTGAGAATCATCAATGGCTATTCTAGGACATGCAGTTACTATAAATGCATCTAAATCAAGATAAGGTAATAACACGTCAGGATTTACATTATCAAGCATTATTATGAATCCTTCCATTCCACTATCCTTAAGCAGCTTTTTTATTTCACGTGCAAGTTCCAATCTGTATTGGCCTTCTTTAGAAGACACAATTATTCCCCATTTTTTTGCTTCACGCGCTTTTGTGATTCTTGCAAATCTAATTCTTAAAATCCTGTCTGCATAATCAGTCATTTCTCTTAATTCATTATTATAAGGATCAAGTGCTAGAACAGGTGCTTTAGTAAATAAATATATTCCTAAAGGGTGAAAATTTCCACTACCAATAAATAAAAACACTTCAGCATCTAAATTTTTTATTGAGGAAAAATTACAACCTAAAACTTGTCCTTTTCTTGTACTTTTTGATGAACCGAGAACAACTTCTTTTCCATTGTCTTCTAGAAAATCTTTCATTTCATTAAGTAAATGTAGGTGTTGTGTTGTTGTAACAAGTGCGACTCTGGAATAATCTTTTAAACTTTCAAGACACTTTTTCAAATCTTCTTTAACATCAATGTTAGCAAAAGCCTCTATAAAAAGAGTTGGAACTTCATATCTAATCGGTAGAGGAGTATGTCCGAAATGGATTATCAAATCAACAGAATCTTTCATTTTATAGTCACTTACATCGCAGGCCCCAAAACAAGGGTCGCCTGAAATAATGACATTTACATCACATTCATCTTCAATTATTCTTGCAATATTAACCGCTTGCATTTTAAGGCCTTCTGGAAATTGAAGACCTACATTTCTAATGTTTTTTGAGTTTATTTTACGGATTACTTTATCTAAATCCATATTGTATAATGACATATTAATCTTCAATAGTCTTTTCAATAACTACTTTACCATCTATTACATCAAGTTTAATAATTGATAATATTTTTAGACCGGTTTCTTTTTCTGCAATTTCTTTTCCGTTTCCTTTTTCAATAACAGCTACTGTGGATTTGATTTCTGCTCCTATATCTTGCAGTGTTTTAAGTAGTGCAATTAAAGTTCCTCCAGTACTTACAACATCATCAATGAGTAAGATTTTTTCTCCTGCATGTATATCATTAATGAAGAGATTGGATGATCCGTAACCGGTTTTTTGATATACCTGTGTTTCTCCTTCAAGACCATATTCTCTTTTACGAATCACGACAAATGGGATATCTGTTGCAAGTGATAATGCTGTAGCTAAATGAATTCCCATAGCTTCTACTGCAACAATTTTGTCAACATTTAAATCTGCATGTTTATGGACAGATAATGCCAATTCACGTAATAATCTTGGTTTCATTGCAGGAACTCCATCACTTATAGGATTAACAAAATAATTATAGTCCCCTTTCTTTACAACTGGTGATGATTCTAAAGATTTTTTTACTTCCTCTAACATAGTATCACACAAAAATTTTAAAACTTAATATAAATATAAATATATCTTAATATAATTATAAAATTTATCATAAGATTTTCAACTTAGTATGTTGGAAGTGAAATTAATTTAAATAATTACTTAAAGTGATGAGTATGCTTGGAAATTTAGGTGAAAATCTTACTAATACTATGAAAAAATTAGTAGGAATGTCAGTAATTGATAAAAAAACAATTAAAGAAGTTGTTAAAGACATTCAACGTGCATTAATTCAATCTGATGTTAATATCGCTTTAGTTTTAGAGTTATCTAAAAAAATTGAATCAAGAGCTCTTGAAGAAGAACCTCCAAAGGGTATTACTCCAAGAGAACATGTTATAACTATTATTTATGAAGAGATGGTAAATCTCCTAGGTAGTGAAGCAGCCACTTTAGATATCAATGAAAGACCTTATAAGATTTTATTTTTAGGTCTTCAAGGTAGTGGTAAAACAACCACTATTGGAAAATTATGCAGATATCTACAGAAAAAAGGTTTCAATCCTGCTGTTGTATGTACAGATACATGGAGGCCCGCTGCTTATGAACAATTAAGGCAATTAACAGAAGAAATGGATGTTCCACTTTACGGTGACCCAGATAATAAAGATGCACTTGATTTGGCTGAAAAAGGTTTAAAAGAATTTAAAAATCGTAAGGTAATTATTTTCGATACAGCGGGTAGGCATAAAGAAGAATCTGATTTAATTGCTGAAATGGGTGAATTAGACAAGATTATTAATCCAAATGAAGCTATTCTTGTTATTGATGGAACAATTGGTCAGCAAGCAGGTGAACAGGCCAAAGCTTTCTCACAGGCAACTGATATTGGTTCAATCATTATTACAAAATTAGATGGTTCAGCTAAAGGTGGAGGTGCAATGTCTGCAGTAGCCGAAACCGGAGCTCCAATTAAATTTATCGGTACTGGGGAGCGAATCGATGACTTTGAATTATTTGATCCAGAAAGATTTATTTCAAGATTACTTGGAATGGGAGACATTAAAAGTTTAATTGAGAAAGCTGAAGAAAATATTGATGAGGATGTTGCTGAAAAAACCATGAATAATATGTTAAAAGGCAAATTCACTCTTGTTGATATGAAAAATCAGTTTGATATGATGAATAAAATGGGGCCTATGCAACAAGTATTGAATATGATTCCTGGGATGGGTAATAAAGTCACAAAAGAAGCTTCTAAAATGACTGAAGATAAAATTGAATCATATAAAATCATGATGTCATCCATGACTCAAGAAGAAATGGAAAATCCAAAAATCATTAAACAATCTAGAGTTCAAAGAATTGCCCGCGGAGCAGGTGTTGATGAATCAGAAGTTAAAGAACTTTTAAAATATTATAATAACACTAAAAAGACCATGAAAGGGTTTGGTAAACGTGGCGGTCGTCTAGGTGGCGGTGCAATGAACCGTATGATGGGTCAATTTATGAGATAGATTAACATGTATCCTTTAATTGATGAAATTCTTGAAAAAACGGATGGTAAAATTTGTAAGCATTGTCTTGGAAGAATGCTATCAAAAACAATTGATGGATCAGATAATGTCTCAAGAGCCGAATCATTAAATCTTGATTTAGAATTCAATGATTGTATGATTTGTAATAACGTCTTTGATAAAATTGATGATGATTTATTTACAAAAATCTATGACAAACTTGATTTCTTACAGGTAGAGTTTGATTCATTCATTGTTGGTTCAAGTATTGATAAAGAAATTAAGCAACGTGATGATGAAATCATTAAAAGCTTAGATTTGGATGTTGAACCAATCAAAAAAGAAATTAATAGAATAATAGGTAAAGAACTAGAAAACACTTTACAAAAAGAAGTTAATTTTGAAAAGCAGGACATTATTGTCAATGTAAATTTAAGAAAGGAGCCTAAAGTTAGGGTACAAATCAATCCGATTTTTATTGAAGGCAAATATAATAAATTAATTCGTGGAATTCCTCAAACGAAATGGCCTTGCGGTAAATGTAAGGGAAGAGGATGTGAGGAATGTAATTTTACAGGCAAACAATATCCATGTTCAGTGGAAGAATTGATTTCCGAGCACATTTTAAAGGCCACTAATGGATATGAAGCCAAATTCCATGGGGCAGGCAGAGAGGACATTGATGTTTTAATGTTGGGTTCGGGCCGACCATTCGTGCTTGAAATAAAAGAACCTAGAATAAGAAAAATTAATCTAGAAAAATTAGAAGAACAAATCAATGAAATTAATAAAGGAAAAACCCAATATCATAATTTAAAGTTTACGCATAGGAATAGAAAAGCAGAAATTAAAGTATCTTCTCCTGATGCATATAAAGTTTATAAGGCTTTAGTCAAATGTGAGGAAACTTATGATAAGAATAAGCTTGAATTGCTAAATGATTTAGATGAAATTCATCAACAGACTCCAATAAGAGTTTCACACAGGCGTGCAGATAAAGTACGTATAAAACATGTCATTGAGTTATCCTGTGAAGTAATTGATGATATGACATTTGAAATGACTATTAAAACTGAAGGCGGATTATACATTAAAGAGTTAATTTCAGGTGATGAAGGAAGATCACAGCCTAATGTCGCTGATAAATTAGGAGTTAAAGCTATTTGCGAACAATTAGATGTTATAGAAGTAAGTGAAAAGTAGGGATATTATGGAAAAAGATTTTACACATTTAACAGACAGTGGAGTTCACATGGTTGAGGTTGGTAAAAAACCAGATCAAAAAAGAAGAGCCGTTGCATCTGGAAAAATATTTTTAGATGAAAATACTATTAAAATGATTCAAGATGAAGAAATTAAAAAAGGTAATGTTTTAACAACCGCTCAAATTGCAGCTATTCAGGCTGTTAAAAATACTTCATCAATCATTCCTCTATGTCATCCATTAAACTTAACAGGTATTGAAGTAGATTTTGATGTTGAATCAACCCTAATTACTTGTACTTGTGCTGTTAATACATTAGGCAAGACGGGTGTTGAAATGGAGGCAATTACCGGAGTTAGTGTAGGTCTTCTAACAATATGGGATATGGTTAAGGCTGTTGAAAAAGATGAAAATGGACAATATCCTGATACAAAAATAAGTGAAATTAAAGTAATTAAAAAAGAAAAAATTTAATTTTTCATGAATTATTTTTGTTTTCAATAATATTATATACTATGAAAAAAATAAATTATTTACAGTTATTTTTATTAATTTATTAAAGGAGATATTATGGCAAAAAAAGATAATAAGATTAGTATGCCTCAAACCGGTGCTGGTTTGGTAAGGTATTTTGATGAAGAAAGTGTAGGACCTAAACTTTCTCCTGAGCACGTAGTAGTTTTAACCATTATTTTAGCTATATTTTGTTTTGTTTTAAGATATTCAGCTTAATATTTATTGTTTTTTTAAAAACAATAACTACTTTTTTTCTTAGATATTATGTTAACTAAAAGAATTATTCCTTGTCTTGATTGTGATTTACAGGTTCCTGAAGGTAGAGTTGTAAAAGGTGTTGAATTTAAAGAGATTAAATATGCCGGTAATCCTGTAGAACTTGCAACTCGATATTATGAGGAAGGGGCCGACGAAGTTGTTGTATTAGACATCACAGCTTCTCATGAAAGACGTGCAACAATGGCTGATGTAATTGATAGATTAACCGAAAACGTTTTCATGCCTATTTGTGTTGGTGGAGGAATAAGAAAAGTTGATGATTATATTAAAATGCTTAAAGCTGGAGCAGATAAATGTTCTACAAACACCGCAGCCATTAAAAACCCTAGTTTATTGACTGAAGCTTCTAAAGTTGTCGGTTCTCAGGCTGTAGTCATTGGAATCGATGCAAAAAGAAGATATGTTTCTCATCCAGATGATGCGAAAGATAAAACTGTGATTGAAACTGAAAAAGGATATTGTTGGTTTGATTGTAGTATTTACGGGGGACGTGAATTCACAGGCATTGATGCTATTCAATGGGCATTGGAATGTCAAGATCGTGGAGCTGGTGAAATTCTTTTAACTAGTATGGATGGGGATGGAACTCAAGCAGGTTATGATATTGAACTTAATCGAGTCATAAATGATGCAGTTGATATTCCGGTAATTGCCAGTGGTGGTGTTGGCGAACCTAAAGATATTTTAGAGGTCTTTGAAAAGACTGATGTCAGTGCAGCTCTTGCAGCCAGTATTTTCCATTTCAACCAATATTCAATCGGTGAAGTAAAACAGTACCTAAAAGATAACAATGTTTCTGTGAGATTATGATTATCGATTCACCAATTGATTTGGAATTAACCCAAATTTCAGGTCAGACTTCACAGCCTCCATGGATTTGTGAAAATGGAGTTTACAGTGATTTAGTTTGTATTGATGGAGAATATTCTATTTTTAATGTATCTCAAAATGGCAAATATTTAGATTTTAATTACAGTGGAAATATAACTCAAAATCAAGCTATTGAAAATGTTAAAAAAATCTATGATTTGGACTTTGATTTGTTGAAATTTTATGATTATCTTGATAACCAGGCAGAACTTAGTGAAATGTCAAAGTTTTGTAAAGGTTTAAGGTTATTCCAAGCTAAAGACTCTTTTGAATGTTTGATATCTTCAATTTGCTCTGCAAATAATTCAATTAAGCGATGGACAAAGTCTATTAGCGATATGAAATTTAAATGGGGTCGTAATTTCAATAATTTTTATTCATTTCCTGATTGTGAAACATTCAATGATATATTTTTGGATGAGGAAGAAGAGCATTTAAAAACAAATGCAATGAAAGATAATAATTTAAAAGCCTGTGGAGTTGGTTATAGGGCACTATATATGCGCAAGGCAAGCGAAATTTTTTCACTTGAAATGGACCTTTCGGATATTGGGAAAATGTCTTATGATGAAGCTTTTGAAACGATTTTAAAAGTTCCGGGTGTCGGCCCTAAGGTAGCTGATTGTATTTTACTATATGGTTTTGGATTTAGGGAAGCTTTTCCAAGTGATGTCTGGATTAAGCGCATTGTTTCTTATTTGTACTTTGATGGAAAGGATATTAAAGTTGAAAAAGTCAGGGAATTTGGAATGGAAGAATTTGGCGATTATGCAGGTTACGTTCAGTTATATATGTTTCATTATGCCAGAAAATCAGGTTTGATGAATAAATTAAAATAATATAATTTTAATAAATTAATTTGATGGAAAAGAAGAATTTAATCTTATTAATTTGTACAATATTATCATTTTTCACTGTTTTTGCAGTAAATGCGGTCATGGTTGTTATTCCATCAATAGCCAGTGAATTCCATATGAGCAATATTGTTCAAAATTGGATTACAATTATATTTTTGCTGGTTGTTGCAGTAATGTCCGTTCCGGCAGGACAGATTTCCGGAAAATATGGCCTTAAAAAAATCACGATCTTAAGCATTATTCTTTTTATTATAATTTCTGTTGTTAATGTATTGGTTACAAATTCAGAACAGTTTTTAGCCTGCCGTTTTATATTGGGAATATCATTATCATTTATTAATGTTACTTCCATGGCAATGGTGGTTTCCGCATTTAAACCCGAAGAGCGGGGTAAGGCATTGGGAATCAATATTACGGGAGTTTATATAGGATTGTCTCTCTCACCGGTTCTTGGAGGAATAATCAATTACCAATTGGGCTGGAGATTTGTAGTATTGTTTGGAGTTCCTTTCTTATTTGTAATTCTTGCTTTGCTTTTAACTAAAATCGATGATGAGTGGATTACTTTTGAAAACATTCCTCTTGATATTAAAGGGTCTCTGTCCTATGGAATCGGAATGGTATTGTTTATGTATGGATTTACAATACTTAATGAGCCTTTTGGAGTAATATTGACAGTTTTAGGCATAATAATCTTAATCGTATTTGGTTTAATCGAGCTGAAACAAAAAAATCCTGTATTTGATATAAAATACTTTAAGAATCGTAAATTCCTATCATCCAATTTTGCTTCGCTTTGTGCCTATTTGGCCACTTTTGCCGTTACAACAATTTTAAACTATCATTTGCAGTATATTAAAGGTTTTGATTCACAATATGCGGGTTTAATTCTACTTTCTGCGCCTTTATGTCAGGTAGTTCTTGCCCCTATAGCCGGAAGATTATCTGATAAGTATGTTCCACAAATTTTAGCGGCTATTGGAATGTCATTAGGTACACTTTCACTGATTCTATTTTCATTTTTGGGAAGCGAAACCCCGCTTGAATTTATAGTTGTTTCAATGATAATATATGGTGTCGGTTTCGGATTGTTCTCCCCTCCGAATACAAATGTTATTATGGGTTCGGTTCCGCCGGAAGGCACATCCGTTGCATCAGCGGCCGTATCAACGATGCGTACTGTTGGCCAAGCTATGAGTATTGGAATATTGACGTTGGTATTTGCATTTGTGATGGGCAATGTTCCTATTGTTGAGCAATATTATCCGTTATTGACTTCATCATGTCAAATAACTTGTATAATCTGTGTAATATTGTGTATAGCTTCTGTATTTGCTTCACTTGTTGGAATTAAATCTAATGATTCATAAAAATGTTTTACCTGAAATATGATTAATTTAATTTCATCTCCGTCATTTATAGATTAAATTTTTTCTTGAAAAAACTATTTATACTATTAAGCATACAATTATTTCATAGAAAAAATAACTATTGTTATATTACTAAATTTTGAAGGGATTATTTATTGTTAATGTTAATAAAATGATATTTTTTCTGTTTTCATATAAGAAATGTTTTAAGGGGTGTAAAATTGCCAACAAGATACATAGGTGATGGATATTGGGAAATAATATCCAGACAAATGAGTGTTGTAACAAGAAGCGAACAGCAAAGATTTAAAGATGCTAAAATAACGGTTATCGGTTGTGGAGGAATCGGTGGTGAAACTATTGAAATGTTAGCTAGAATGGGTATTGGTGAACTTGTTTTAGTTGATAAAGATGCTTTTGATTTGTCAAATTTAAACAGACAAACATTGGCTGCAATATCTGATTTAGGCCTCGTTAAAAGTGATGTAGCTAAAGAAAAAGTTAGATTAATCAATCCTTATGTTAAAGTAACCACTTTTAATGAACATGTTGACGAGACTAATATAAGTAAGGTAATAGGCGATTCCGATATTGTCATAGATGCTTTGGACAATGTTTTAACCAGGGTTATTGTATCAAGAGAGGCTAAAGTTAAAGGAATTCCTTATATTCATGGTGCAATTCATGGAACTATGGGTCAAACATCTGTTTTTTTACCTGATGGGGATATAACATATGAAGAAATGTTTAATTTACCTTCTGTAGGTAAAGAATTAACAGAAGACGTTATTGATGATTTAAAAAATGTAACTTCAGGAGTTCCACCGGTAATTGGTCCTACTCCTAATTTAATTGGTTGTTTAGAAGCTTTTGAAGCTTTTAAAGTAATCACTGGTGTTGGAAAAGTCACTTCAGCCCCAAAAATATTAACATTTGACCTTTTGGATTTAAGTTCATTTTTTTTAGATGAACTTTAAATCATCTATTTTTCCAAGTTTACACGTTCTGGAGATGTGTAGACTGTAAATCTGTTGTCTCGGACAAATCCGATTATGGTAATATTTCCTGCGTTAGCTACATCAATACCTGATGATGCCGGTGCCGCATTTGAGATAATTATTGGAATTCCAACTCTGATTACTTTTATCAGCATATCAGCAGGCATTCTCCCACTGTATGAAATATAACATTTGGAAAAGTCATATCCTTCTTTTGATGCTGCTCCAATCACTTTGTCTACTGCAACGTGTCTGCTTACATCTTCACGGATGATTGTATTGTCTTCATATTTCAATTGTGCAACATGGACTCCTGCGGTTTTTTGCCATATTTTTGCTTCATCAGTCAGGTGTTCAATGTCTTTAATAATTTGGGTTGCGTCTATTTTTAAGTCAGAGGTATTTTTTTCAATGCTTTTGAGTTCTGATCTTATGCCTCCTGCATTATCTGAGTTCACACCCTGATATTCAAGCAATCTGCAGACACAGGCATGTTCACAATTGCCTTTTCGCTCCTGAACTATTCCGTCCTGCTCCAAATCTTCTTCAGGGTCATGGCTAAGTTTTGTGCTAACCAAAACATTTGTTCCATCACATTCTATTGATTCAATGTCAGAATAATCTTTAATTAAGCCTTCACCCAGACAGTATCCTATAGCAAAGTCTTTCAAATCTTTGGGGTATGTTGAGAATTTACGTGGGGGCAAATAATCAATAAACAAATATGTATACTCATCCTCTACACTATTTTCTTTAATTGTTTTGTATTCTCCGTTTTTCCATTGAATAACTTCACTTTCTCTTATAAATTCCATAGATGACCCTCATGATAATTGTATTTATTCTTATATAACTATTGTTATATAAATTTTTTTAAAAGAAGGTGGTTTTTACAATAATTAATTAAATTAAAAATAAGGATAGTTTAACATTGTTGTGCAAGAATTCTCTGGCTTCTTTAAGCCAGAGATGAATTGCACTTTAAGGACATTCGAATATTTTTTTTAGTTTTTATTTAAATATTACTTTTCAAATGCTCTTGGATAATTTCTTTATATATTATCTTATTAATTTTTATTTATAAGAATGGTAGTTAATTTAATGTTCTTATAAAAAAAAATGAAATAATAATAATAAAAGGATGTGTGTGTTTTTTTATGTGTGGAAAAACTTTTATTTTGACTGATAAAATTGAATTTTTCCCTGATAAGGATTTAGAAGGGGAATTGAATTTCAATTTCCGTGCCACAGGTTATGTTTTCAACAAAACATTGGAAGTAAGTATTTACCGTGAAAACCTAGTCAAGCTTGGAATATGCACAGAATCGGAAGTAGATCGCATATACACACAAAAAATATTAAAAAACCTTAAAAAACAAAAACCATTCCTTAAAAATGCTGAATCCACATGTCTTCAAGCCTCTACTGACCGCTTGATAAAAGCCTACAACGGATTCTATGATAATAGAACTGGACGTCCACATTTCAAATCACTAAAAAAGAATCCCGTAATCTCCATTACATTGAGAAACAACGAATATTCTACCAAAGAAGGTATGAAAAGTACTTTAAGATGGGAAGAAAACCTGTTCCGCTTAAATAAACTCGGATACATCAAAGTCAAATATAAAAGAGACATTGATGGAAAAATCAAGGAAGCCACCATCATAAAAGAAAATGGACGCTGGTTCATATGCATAGTCTACGAACTAGAAAAAATACAACCAAGAGAAGAATTCAAGAACTCTGGATTATATGTAGGCATAGATGTCGGACTAACAGACTTCCTAACCTTTTCCAATGGCAAAGTCATACCTAAACCTGACTTGAAAAGAATAAACGGAAGAATACAATACTACCAGCAAAAAATAGCCCGACAAAAAAAGAATGGATCCAACTGGAAAAAAACACTCAAAAAACTCCACCGATGGATAAACAAGAAAAACAACGTAGTTCTTGATTATTACCATAAAATATCCTACAACATAGTCAAACACTGCGAATTCATAGCCATGGAAACATTAAACATCCGAGGAATGATACGTTCCCGCAATTTAAGCAGAAGCATACATGAAATTGGATGGGGCAAACTCATAGAAATGATAAAATACAAAGCCCAATGGTATGGCCGTGAATTTATACAAATCGATCGGTGGTTTCCATCGAGCAAAAAGTGCAATGTCTGTGGAGAAATCAACCATGACTTAGATTGTGATGAAAGGGTGTGGGAATGTCCGCACTGCCATAGCATTCTTCAAAGGGATGTTAATGCTGCAAAAAATATTTTAGACGAAGGTCTACGCGCCGCTGGTTCAACGGTGCTATGCTTAGTAGATTTCATGCCTATTGGTCAAGGCAAATTCTTATATCATTATGAATGGAAATGTTTTGACGAAACAATAGGCATGGCCTAAGAATCTCCGGCTTCTTTAAGCCGGAGAGGTTCAAAAAAACTATCTTTCTTCAATGTAAACTTTATTCATTTTGTCTCCTTGCTGGATTGCATTGACCACGTCTTGACCTTTAATTACTTGACCAAAGACAGTGTGCACTCCATCCAAGTGAGGTTGTGGGGAGTGGGTAATGAAGAATTGGCTTCCGCCAGTATCTTTACCAGCATGTGCCATAGATAAAGCACCAGTTCCGTGTTTATGAGGGTTTCCTTCAGTTTCACATTTGATGGTGTAACCTGGTCCACCAGTTCCATTTCCATTAGGGCATCCTCCTTGAATTACAAAGTTTGGTATTACTCTGTGGAAGGTTAATCCATCGTAAAATCCTTCGTCAGCTAATTTTTCAAAGTTAGCTACAGTACCTGGAGCTTCATTTGGGAATAATTCCAATTCAATTACTCCTTTATCAGTTTCAATAATTGCGACTTTCATTTAATCACCTTTTTTTATAATTATAATATAAATATCATTATTTATAAATTATATTAGTGATTATTATGAATACTAAAGAACTTATTGAAATTGAAGATAATTATTTTATTAATACATTTACAAGACAACCAATAGTACTGGATCACGGTGAAGGCGTGAAAGTATGGGACAAAGATGGAAATGAATATTTGGATATGTTTGCTGGAATAGCAGTTAATGCGTTAGGTCACAATCACCCTAAACTTGTGAAAGCTATTCAAGAGCAAGCAGAAAAGCTTATTCATATTTCAAGCATCTATTACAACGAACCTGCATTAGTCTATGCCAAAAAGTTGATTGAATTGACAAACTTTGATAGGATATTTTATGCAAACAGCGGTGCTGAAGCCAATGAGGGAGCTATTAAATTGGCTGTTAAATACACAGGAAAAAGTGAAGTAATCTCAACAAACGATTCATTTCACGGAAGGACCATAATGACACTTGCAGCAACAGGTCATCCAGAATATCATGAACCATATGAATCCATATTACCAAAAGGGTTCATTCAAGTTCCATATAATGATATTGAAGCTATCAAAGGTGCAATTAATGAAAATACTGCAGCAATTATTGTTGAACCTATTCAAGGTGAAGGTGGAGTAAATGTTCCAGATATTGATTATTTAAAGGAAATCGAAAAAATCTGTCATGAAAAAGATATAGTATTTATTGTAGATGAAGTACAGACAGGTTTTGGAAGATGCGGAGCATTATTTGCGCATGAATTATTCGATGTTAAACCGGATATAATGACAATGGCTAAAGGAATCGGTGGAGGAGTCCCAATGGGAGGAATCCTTGCAACCGAAAAAGTAGCTAGTGCATTCGTACCTGGAGACCATGGTACTACCTTTGGTGGAGGACCATTAGTATGTGCAGCAGCCAATGCAATATTGGATGCCTTTGATGAGGAAGATATTTTAGCTAATGTTAATGAAGTCGGCGAATACTTCTTGTCTGAATTAAAAAAATTAGATAAGGAAATCATAGCCGATGTAAGAGGTAAAGGATTGATGGTTGGTTTAGAATTAACCAAACCTGGTGCAGAATATGTTGATGAACTCCGCGAAAAAGGATTTTTAATTAACTGTACTGCGGATAAGGTTTTAAGATTTGTACCTCCGTTAATAATTACAAAAGAAGACATTGATAAATTTGTTAAAGCTTTAGATGAAACCCTCTAAAGTTTTTCATTTCTTTTTTTAATTATCTTTTCAAGTGAAGAAGTAATTTCCAATGATTTAATCTCATCTAGACTAGCCCACATCCAATCATCGTGTTCATCACTTATTTTAACTTCACCAGTCACATCTTTAGCGTACATTATCAGCTGAACGGTTCTTTTATGGACATAATCGTCCTGTACTGCTTCACAGAAGTCTCCAACTTTCACATCCAAGTCGGTTTCTTCTTTAATTTCGCGGATAAATGCCTCATCAAAGTATTCGCATTTTTCGATTTTTCCGCCGGGCAATTCCCATTTGTGCGGATTTGTCTTTGATTTTGGATGTCTTCTTAAGATTAAAATTTCGCCTTCACTGTTTTTCACGATTCCTCTCATTGTCAATCCATAGGGTTTTTCCATGATATCACTCATATTTTATTTTGTCTCTAATTAATTAAAATACTATTCAGATTCATTGGCAAAAGTATTTCCTTCACTAATATTAAATACTATCCTTTACATAACTATATTTATAATGAAACTTTTTTAGGAGTTTAAAAAATGGATTTAAATATTAAAGTCAATGATAATAACCACTTGGATATTGGTGGTGCAGACGCAGTAGATATTGCAGAAGAATTTGGAACTCCAACCTATGTTATTGATGAAAATAGGATAAGAGATAATTATAATAGGTTTTACAGTGCATTTTCCAAATACTATCCTGATTTTAAAGTATTTTATGCATGTAAAGCTAATACCAACCTGGCTGTAATGAAAATTTTAGAAAGTGAAGGCTGCTGTATTGATGCGGTTTCACCTGGTGAAGTATACACTGCAAAAAAATTAGGTTTTGAAGGAAAAAGAATCATGTTTACAGGTAATAACATTACCAATGAAGAATTAAAATTCGTAGCCGATGAAGGCGCAGTCTTAAACATAGATTCAGTTTCTGCCCTTCACAGATTAGCTAAAATGGTTGATCCTGAAGGAATGAAAATTTCATTTAGAGTCAATCCTATGGTTGGAGCAGGACATCACGATCACTGTATTACTGGTGGAGTAATGAGTAAATTTGGTATAATGGATAATGAAGCAGTTGAAGTATATGAAAAGGCTAAAGAATTAGGATTTACTCCTATCGGTATGCACTCCCACATCGGTTCAGGAATCTTGGACCCGGAACCGTTCAAATTGGCTATTGAATCAACAATGGATATTGCAGGAAAAGTACACCAAGAAACTGGTATCGACTTTGAATTTGTTGATTTCGGTGGTGGTGTAGGTATTCCATACACTCCTGAAGAAAACATTGTTGACTTGGATAAATTTGCACAAGTAAATGTAGGATTATTTAAAGAGAAATTGGAAGAATATGACATGGGTTCACCTACAATGTATCTTGAACCTGGAAGATACTTGGTTGGAGATGCAAGCGTACTTTTAGTAACTGTAAACAGTGTAAAACAAAGTTACAGAAAATTCATAGGTGTAGACGCAGGTTTCCACACTCTTTTAAGGCCAGCAATGTATGATTCATATCATCATATTGTAGATGCAAGTAAAATGGATGCTCCTAATACTCAAGAAGTAGATATTGCAGGTAACGTATGTGAATCCGGAGATTTGTTTGCACGTGACAGACCAATGCCTGAGGTAGAAGAAGGAGATATCTTAGGAATATTAAATGCCGGTGCATATGGGTTCACAATGTCTTCAAATTATAATTCAAGACCATTGGCTTCTGAAGTTTTAGTAACTGATGGTGAATGTCAACTTGTTCGTGAAAAACAAACATTTGAAGATTTATTTGCTCATCAAATTATTCCTGATCATTTAAAATAAGTTGATTATTATGGTAGATTTAAAAGGATTAAAATTTTCTAAAATGCATGGTATAGGTAATGATTTCCCTATCATTGATGAATCAAAAGGGGAGGTTATTTCTGAAGCAGATAAAGCTGAAGCATGTAGAATATTATGCCACAGAAACTTTGGTGTTGGCGGGGATGGCGTATTATTTGTAGAACCGTCAGACGTAGCTGATATTGGATACAGGATGTTTAATCCAGATGGAAGCGAAGCTGAAATGTGTGGTAATGGTATTAGATGTTTTGGGGATTTTGTTTACAGAAAAGGTATTTTAAAACAGGACAAAATGACTGTTGAGACAAGAGCTGGAATTAAAACAATTGAAATCACATTGGAAGATGATGAACCGGTACTATTTAAAGTAGATATGGGTACATCAACATTTAAAACTCCTAAAATACCTATGATTAGTGATGAAGATGAATTCATAGATGGGGAACTTGAAGTTTTAGATACTACATTTAATGTGACTGCTATTAGTGTAGGAAATCCTCATGCAATTATCTTTGTTGATGATGTTGATGCAATTGACATTGATAAATATGGTCCGGCTATTGAAGCCCATGAAGTTTTCCCTGAAAAAATCAATGTTCACTTTGTTGAAGTAATCAGTAAAAACGAAGGAAAAATGATTACTTGGGAACGTGGTGCTGGTGTAACACTTGCATGTGGAACCGGTGCAACTTCAACAGCTATTTCTGGTTTTAAATTAGGGCTTTTCGATGAAAACGTCTTGCTTCATTTGCCTGGTGGTGAGTTAAACTTCACCATTTATGAAGATGGTGATGAATTGGGAGCTTTCATGGAAGGTCCTGCAGAACTTGTTTATGATGGAGAATTCTAATTCTCCCCATATTTTTTTCTAATTAATCCTAATGCAATATCGATTATACCCAATATGAGTACTATTGCCAGCCAGATACTTAAGTGTCCTCTAAGTATGACAAATATTGTTCCTAAAATTATTAATCCAATTCCTGTTAAAACTGATGTTTTCCATACTTCCATTTTTAATCACCTTTTATATTTTGTAAGCATTTATTAGTGTAATGTCTTCAAAAAAATAATGTTCTTTTTTTGCAATTTCAGCTATGAATCCAAGTTCATCTAACCTGTTTAATGTTTCATCATTGTCTGAAAATGAAGACTGTATTAGTTGTACAATTCCACCATCATTTAAATGATTATTCACTTCATTTAAAAATAAATCTATAACTTTCCTACCATTTAATCCACCATCAAATGCATAATTCAGATTGCTGTCTATAACTTCTCCTTCTTCGGTCGGCAGATATGGAGTATTGAATAAAATTACATCAAACTTTCTATTTTTTACAGGTTCAAATAAATTTCCAAAGAGCAATTCAATATTATCAATGTTATTTGCTTTAAAATTCTCTTCAGCCAGTGCAATAGCATCAAAATTAATATCAGTTGCCGTTACACTGTCAGTTAACTTTGAAGCATACATTGCTACTATTCCAGATCCGGTACCTATTTCCAAAACGCTCTGCCCTTCTTTTATTTCTAAATTCTCAGCAAGTAAATAGCTGTCTTCAGCTGGAATATAAACATTTTCATGTGTATTAATTATAAAATCCATATTAATCATTAAAAATTGGGTTTAATTCCTTTGAAATGTATAAAATTTCTTCCGGGGTTAAAACTATAACTCTTTTAGTTAAATATTCATTTATTTTTTCATTATTAATATTATTTAATCGGGACTTCACTTCTTTTTTATCTAAACTGCAAATAACATGTCTAGAATCAATTAAAGCATTTCTAATCTTTTTATTTCTATGCTGGAATAAGGCCTTTGTAAAATTTGAATAAACTTTAAATTCATCTTTATCTAGTTTAGATTCTTTTGGAGTTAAGCTAATAACTGTTGAGTCGACTTTAGGCTTTGGAATAAAGCTTTCACAACTAACATCAGTTAATTTTTTAACATCACATTTGAAATAAAGCATTGCTGAAAGCCTTGAATAATCTTTACTTCCAACTTCACCATTCATCCTATCTGCAAATTCCTTTTGATACATTAAAATGGCTAAATCGAAATCATAATCTAAAAATTTAAAGGTAATGGGTGATGATATTTGATAAGGTAGATTAGATACTATTTTATTGAATTTTGGAAATTCAATATTTAATGCATCCTCATTAATAACTTCTACATTATCAATTTTTTCTTCTTTCAGACGTTGATTCAATATTTCTGAAATATTTGAATCTTGTTCAATAGCTATTACTTTTTTAGCTTTTTTAGCTAACTCTATTGTAAGTGTACCGATTCCCGTACCAATTTCCAAAACAACATCGTCTTGTGTTATGTTTCCAAAACTGATAATTTGGTCACGTTTATTTTTATCAATTAGATAATTCTGTCCAAGATTTTTATTTAATCGTATCCCATGTTTATTAAGAATAGATTTAGTTGTTTTTGATAAGGATTCGCTACCTTCACTATTCAAGTTATCACTTATCTTCTTTTATTCCTGTTTAAAGCACTTCTAGGAATTGGAGTGAATAAATAATATTTTTGCTTACCTTTCTTAACGGTAGTTGTATCCAATTCTTGTTTTACACGATTAACAAGCATTCCAACAGGATCAGATAATGATGGGACTCTTTCTGATATCTCTTCGAAACTTTCAAATGGTTTCTTTTCACGTTCTTCGATGATTTCCCACATGTATTTTTTACCAATTCCTGGGATTAATTCTAATTGATGTAATCTTGTGTTGACAGGACCTGCATTATTGAAAAATTCAACGAATTCATCTTCTCTTGATATAATAATGTCTTTAATTGCATATTCAAGTTCTATTCTACTTGTAGCGGTTAAATTTTCAAAATCAAGTTTTCCTAAGACTCTATAAATTTTGTCTCTTTTTCCTTTTCCAATATATACTGTGTCTTGAATTTCTAAATCAACACCATTTTTCGGTGCTAATTCTAGTAAAGTGAAATGATCGGTACCAATAGCTTGAGCAATAGCTTTACCTTTAAACTTTGACATGTCAGATTGGACATAACCTAAACTAAGATAATCTAATATGACTGCATTGTCTTCAGTTTTTTGAGGTGGGTTTTTTCTTTTATTATTTTTTTTATCCATATTTATCACTTCACTATTTATTAATAAATATATTATTAAATTTAATGTTTTTTGGTAATAAATATATCTAAAAAATGGTGTTTAAAAAAAAGTTAAAATAGAATAGTTAAAAACTATTCATCAATTGGGTATTGGTCTAAGATATCTAAAATATCTTGCATTTTGTCTTTATCGACTTGCATTGGTTCTTTTGCAAAAATTAATCTTAAATCAGATAAATCTTGTGGTATTAAATCAACGATATGTACTGCAACTTTACGTCTTAAGCCAACTTTTTCTTCAAGTTCCGCAATAATTTTTTCTGCGTCTTCACAGGAGTATCTTGGGAATCTTGCAAGATGATTTAAAGTTACATTTTGCTCGTAATTTAATTCATATTCTTCAGAAAATTCCTCAATTGCTTCTTTAACTTCAACTCCAGGAATTTCTTCTTTTTTAAGCACGTTTTTACCAATCATTTAAATCAGTTTTGTAATTTTAAGTGGTCAGGTCTAACAATTAATTCTTTTGCTTTGTTTCCTTCTTTTAAAGCAATTAAGTAAGCTTTACCTTTGGTTCCAATAACTTTTCCAGTTTTACCATGGAATCTTGGGTGTGGTTGACCTTTTTGAATACTTGGATTAATAATAATGTGAACTAAATCTCCTTCTTCAAATTTTTGGAGTCTGTTTGTAATAGGATTAGTTCTTCCTTTTCTTTCAACTTTTGTCATTTTTTTTCTTGATCTACTCTTAAATCCTCTTGATCTTTGCATTCTATTACCTCGATTTGTTAATGCACTGGGTATTAATTAAAACTATGTTATCAGCTACCTAGTATCAAAAAAGCCCATAAATACTAGTAACATAGTGTATGAAAATAATTTTATCATCAGTGATATGATAATAGTATAATTTATCTTTGAAGATATTAATATACTTTTAGTTTTTTAAGATATTTTAGTGATGACAGATATGTTTTAAAAAAAATAGTGTGTAGAAGATAACTATATTTAGTTATCTTCAAATCTTCTTCTATCAATTAATTCTTGACGTTTACCTGGGTTCCAACCACCGGATGCGGATTTTGCACGACCAACTTGTTGTACATAACCAGTGATTCTGTCGTACCATTCTACATCTTCGCTTTCACCACAAGTAGGACAAGTATTATTTAATCCTTTCATTAAGGTTTTACATTTAAGACAGAAACTTAAAGCTGAGCTGTAAGCCCAGAATCCGATATTGGATTTTCTTGCAATTTTATTTGTTAAGCTCATTAATGAGTCAGGATCAGAGTATGATTCACCCATGAATGCATGGAAGATGTGTCCACCAGGAGTTAATGGGTGGTATTGTTCTTCTATTTTGATCTTTTCAATTAATGATGCATTGGTATCTACCGGTACGTGAGAAGAGTTTGTGTAGTAGTTAGCATTGCTGTCTCCTTGTACGATAGCTTGGTCTCCGAATTGTTTTTTATCGAGAGTTGCAAATCTGTAAGCAGTGGATTCAGCAGGGGTTTGTAAAACAGACCATCTGAGTCCAGTTTCATCTTTCAATTGATTTGCTCTTTCATTTATGTATTCAAGACATTTGATACCGAATTTGTTTGCATCTGGGTTTTCAATACCTTCACCGAATAATGATAATAACATTTCGTTAAGTCCAACGAAACCGAATGATAAGGTTGAATTTTGTATTCTGTAGTATGAATCTTCAGCTACTCTTTGTTTCAAGAATGGTAAAATGTGGAAATCATTTAAACATTTTAAACCTTGTTCTCTTCTGAGCATTAAAGTTTCAGTAGCTAAATCCATGTATTCATCTAAGTATTCGAATACTTGGGATTCATCTTTGGATTGGTAACCTATTCTAGGAAGGTTTAAAGTTACGTATGCAAGGTTACCGGTTCTTAAACAATCTTGATCCCAGTCACCAGTCCAGTTGTCTTGTAAACAGGTTCTGCATCCCATGTAGTTAGCCATGTCTCCTCTGTAATCAGCCAACATGTTTACAAAGTAGGATGAACCGTATTTTGCAGACAATTCGTGAACTAAACGGATATCTTCTTCGTATTCACTGGTCATTGTTTCTTCACGTAAGGTGTAGATAGTATTTGGGAATAAATGAGGTTTTCCTTCATTGTCACCTTCAAGTAAAGTTTCAGTGAATGCTCTTTGAATTAATCTGGTTTCTTTTTCAAAGTCAGCGTAAGTTCCAACCACTTGACCTTTTGGTCCGTATGCGGTTTCTTCTTTCAAGAAGTTTGGAACTCCGAATTCCAGTGCCATACTTGTGAACGGTACTTGGGATCCACGGGCTGCGTAAGCCATGTTTAAGTTGTAAATAAGCATTTGAACGGATTGTTTAATTTCATCGTAAGTTCTTCCTCTTGCAAATGGAGCTACAAATACATTCCAAAGGGACATTCCTTGTCCTCCGGACATGTTTTGTTGAGCTGCAAGCATGATTTCACCAGTGTGGTTCATTAAAGTTTCCATGTGGTTTGGTGCTCCTGCAATGGAGGTGTGGTCACCTGTACCGTCTACTTTAAGACCGTATTTGATGAAAGTTCTGATATCATGTTGCATACAGTTTAAAGGTCTTCCTGCGAAGAATTCCAAATCGTGAATGTGAATGTCCCCGGACATGTGTGCGTCAGCTAATCTTGCTGGAAGCATTTTAAGTAACGCATATTGTTTTAATGCTTCGTCTGCTACATGTTTATGGATACTTTCCGGGTTGTGAATCATATTTGCATTATCTCTGTTACCATTTTCGATTAAAGAGGTAATGTTATAAACTGGAATACCTAAACGAGTGTAACGGCTTCTTAAGTCTTCTAATCCGTATTCAATAAGTTTAGTGTTAACCATTTCCCTAATCATTGGAGCGGTTAAGTATTCAACATTTAATTTTTTGAGTTCTTTCCAGGTTTCAGTTGCAATTTCAAAAGCAGTTTCTTGGCTAGCACCAGTTTCCTGAATTAAAGTATTTGCAATTTTAGATAAGTCAAATGCTTCAATTGTATCTCTTGAAGTACGTACTTTTAACTGGGTGCTTGCTAAGTATTTGTTTGCAATTTCACCGTCAATATCTTCTAAACATTCGTAAACTATTTTTTTAATTTCCTTTGTAGTTATTCCATCATATAATGATGATACAACTGTAGCTACAATTTTATCAGATTCAAAGAATGGGGTTTCAACCATTATTAATGATTTTAATAACTTTTCATAACTGAATCTTTCTGTAATTCCGTTATTTTTTTCTACGTTTATTTTAACGGATTTATTTAAACTATTTGCGATTTCTGTAGTTTTTTCCATTTAACACACCATTTTCCATTATTTAATTCGATTAGAATAAGATTGATAGGGTACCCTATCTACTAATCACTTGATTATAATATTAGTCAGTACTTGTATAAACATTGTTCGTATTTATGCGAACAATATTTTCTTTATTATGTAATATTTAGTTGTGTTTATTAAATAATTTAGAGTTGTCCAAGAGCATTTGATAAGTAATGAATTTCTTAGAAAAATAGGTCTAAGGAGCTTTGTTTTGACTTATCACTTTCAAACAATGAATTAATGCCGAATTCCTGAATCTCTAAACGTTGTTTTAAATATGGTGACACGGGATATCTGTTTACTAGTTCCTGAGATATTCCAAGATATTTTTGCACGGATCCTTTTGAAACAGAAAGAATTAGATTTCCACCACATTTTGTGCATTTTCCAGTTAAAGGTATTCTTCTATATTTTGAATTGCATTTTGTGCATCTTACCTTTTGTTTGGAAAATGCCCTTGAGTTGCCCATAATGTCCGGCAGGAAGTGTGAAGTCAATACTTTTTCCACCACTCCTCTTTGATCAACGGCACGAATCTTTTCTGCAAGATCGATTTGGGCTTCCACTTTCTCTTTCATGGACGGCAATCTCTTATAAAGACATACAGTAGGTCCGGAATGGATGCTTGAAGTGTGGTGAGAAAACATCAATCCTTCATATTGTTCTGGAGTTCCCAAATGCTTTTCAACATTATCAATTAAGTCTAGAACTTCAGAAGGTTTCAACGAATCTTTAGTTTTGTCATAAAACTCTACAGGGAAGCGTTCATAAATATCTAAATTATGTGATTCATCATCAATTTCTTCAGGGTCAATTCTTGAAGATAAAACCAATGGTGCATCCATACTTCCTCCACGGGTATTTGGCAAGTATGTTTTTGAAAAGTTAATTAAAGCATCTAAGAGTAACATTATTGCATCTTCATCACTATCACAGTTTCTACGCTTTGCAGAATGGAAATATGGGTGAGCATAACAACCTAATGCTTTTGTAAATCCTACGATACGACCTAATACTCCTGCGGATGTGTGGGGAGCAAGTCCGGCTATTAAATGTCCAATTAAATCTGTTTTTGTTTTGACGTTATAGAAACTGTCCATTCCATAGAATTTGGTAAGTTCATCGTCAATGAAATGTGCGGTATTTACCAGATATTCTGCACAGTTGTTTGAAATTACAACATCCTGAACTTTAAGCTCTATAATCTGGTTTTCATTTTCAATCGGATTTCCATAGCAGTCATGTTCATAACCCATTTCCAAAAGCTTTTCGACACTAACGCCAATTTCTTTTGGTACAAAATGGGTCAAAGGCAAATCTGTAGAGTCATGTCTTATTGTACCATCTTTGAATGTGTAAACTTCATTTTTACATCTTAAAATTCCTTTTTCAAGAGGCTCTGGAAGTTTTGTTTCTGAAATCATACCTACTACGGCTTTGAATTTGTCTACTTTTCTAACACCAACATTGTCTGATGCTTTTTTAAGCATTGAAGATAAGTTAATTTTAGTATTTTCAAGTTTTCCAATTTCTGTTGGTGCACCGCATTTAGGACAAATTGAACTTAAAGACATTAATTTACATTGAGGATTTGTACATTTTCTTCTTGACAATTCAACTTTAATGTTGCCTTTTTTAGCCGCATTTGCCACTAATCTTTGAGATCCTCCGTAATTTCCTATTGGGAATAATCCATGTGGAGCAGGCCTCATCAATCTTTCTTTTGATTTTTCAGGTCTTCCTACACGAGTACCAATATAGGCAGGAGCTTTATTTTTAATTTCAATGTCTGTTATCTCATTTAAAGCTTCAATAGTCGAATCTTTCTTAGGTAATCTATCAACAAGCGTATTAAGTAATGCGTAGGAATTGTCTGCATCAATAATTATTTTATTGTCGCGGACAATGTGGGGAACACCAATCATTTCTAGCGTTCTTTTTGGATAGGATAGATTTAATGTAATTCCTTTATTTGGATCATACGTGTCTTTTGATTCTATTATTAAGTCATACAATGCATTTAAGTCTTCAATTGTCACGTCATTATAACAATAAGTGTATTTTGGATGGAGAGGAATATCATATTTTTTTGATAATTCAAAAGCCTCTTTTGCAGGCAAATATTCATATTCGAGCCTATATAAATCTAGACCATCGTTTTCAGAGTAATTTTTGCTTTCTTTTAAAAGTCCAATCCACCATTCCTCACACCATCCTGAAGGATATAATGGCTGGTTGTTTCTTAAAAATTCTCCAAATGCAACTAGCATATCACCTAAAAATAATATCTCGACAACATCTTTTTTAAGCTCTCTGGCTTGTTTGACACTATTCAATATTACTACGTCCCCATTTTTAAGTTTAACAGTAGGTCCTTCAATGGAATCAACAGGTACAACACAGTTACCTTTTCCAGGATATTCGATTTTAAGTTGCGTTCCAACTGCTAAAAAGTCAAGCAAGGCCATTGTAGCAGGATGAACTCCCATTGTAGCAAGACCAGTATTTCTTGATCTGCCGTATCTTAATCTGAATCCTCCTTTTTCGGAAGGATAACCTAAAACAGGCCTTCCACCAATAATGTCCTGAATATATTTTGGTTCACTTACAACATCTGATTCATCTGTTGTGTCGGTTTCGGCTTCGTCTTTTTTAGGTTTGGAATATTCAGTTAACCATTCCCAGTCAAGACCTAATTTTTTAGAAATTTTGTGGATTTTTTTAGATTTTTGAACGACACCCTCAATCATAGCAAGCAATGCTCCTCCACGGATGTTGTTGGTTTCAACACGTTCTAAATCCCTATGTGATACTTCCACTTGGTCTGTCTGTTCGCCAGTAACTTCAACGGGGATATGATTGGCAGCAAACCTTACTTCTTCAGGTGTTGGTGAATATTGGAGATTTGTAACTTCGGATTCATAAAGTTCGACTTCCTCAACGTAACGCTCTATTTCATCTTCTATTGGTTTAAATTCATCAATATTAATAGCTTGTCTAATTTTATCTCCTAAAAGTACTGCAAGTGCTGCGGCTGTACCTCCTGCACTTCTGATAGGTCCTGCAAAATAAACGGCGATATATTTTGTGGAGTCGAAATTATTTTTAATCTTAACTTGTGAAATACCTTCTAGGGGAGCGGCCACCACTCCTTCTGTTAGGATAGCCAAGGCGGTTCTCAATGCTTGATCGCATTTTTGTTCTTCATCATATTCTGCTTTTTCACCGGTCAATTTAAATTTTCCGGATGCAATTTCTGCAGCTATTTCAAAGGCAACTTCTTCCCTAGAAATATTTTCCTCTAATTCCTTTATACGTTTAGCTACTCCTTCAGGACCAACAAGCCCTTCAACTCTTTCTGCTAAATCCTTTGCTAATGGAACTTCGGTTTTTGTTTCAACATCCAATCCTTTAGACCGAGCTTTGTTAGCTATTTCATATAATTCATGTGTATCAGCTTCTAATCTATCAAAATAATCCATATTATCGCCGTGGTTTTTTTAAAATTAGTTAATTATTATATTGTATTTTGAACTATATTAACATTAGGGAACTGCACATATGTGAAAAAATTTCTTTCATAAAAGTGCTTTCATTGTTACTAAAAAAGATTTAAATAATTTAAAAGAGAAAAGTTATTTTTACATATAGACTGTCGAACTTTAAAATTTTTCATTGCTATTTGTGGTGATAAAATGGCTGAAGAACCTGTAAATAAATTATATGGCAATAAGGTAAAATTAGATTTTACTAAAATTGGTAATAAATCTAAAGATGATTCTTCTGTTGAAATAGAAGAAGAAAAAGAAGAAATTAAACCTGATACTGTAGTTGAGAGCGAAGAAATTACAAAAGAACCTGTTGATGAGGAAGTTCAAGTTGAAGAATCTGTTGTTGATGAAGAGGCTCCGGTTGAAGAACCTGTTGATGAGGAAGTTCAAGTTGAGGAACCTGCTGAAGACGATGACTCAAAACTTAATCAATTAAAACAGGAACTAAAAGAAAAGGAATCTAAATTAAAAAATCAATCAAGTGAGTTAAATTACTTAACAAACACAATAATTCCTAATCTTAAAAATGAAAATGCTAATTTAAAATCTCTTAAAAAAGAATTAACGGAAGCATTAGAAAATACTTCTAGAAAATATTATGATCAACTTGATATTAGTGAAGAATTAAGTAATCGTATCGGTGAATTGGGTGCAGATAGTGCAGTTAATAAGGCAAGGACCGATAGGCTTGAATCTGAATTAGAATCAATTAAAGAGAGTTATGAAGATAAAATTAAAGCTCTTAATGATAAAATCAGTGATTTGGAAGCTTCTAATGTTGATGAATTAAAAGAAACTAATCAAAAATTAAGAGATAATTTAAAATCATCTAATGATGAGTTGGAAGAAACTAAAAAAGAATCAGATGCTCTTAGAGCTGAAGTTGATGATTTAAGGAAAAAACTCATTGAAATGGGTGATTATAAAGAAGAAGTGGATGAAAAAGCTCAAAAATCCATTGATAAATTAAAAGAGGAAATTGTTTCTTTAAAATCTGATTTAAAACTTAAACAGAGTAATTACGATAAATTATCTAATGATTCTCAAAAAACCATATCTGATTTAAAAGGACAAATTGAAAAACTCAAAGAAAATTCTGAAAAGCAATCCAGTAAAGGAGGATTGTTTAATAGATTTAAATAAATCTAAATTAGGTGATTTTATAATCATCTATCATATTCTTTTTTTATGAATAACGATAACTATTTTATGGAATTGGCTATTGAGGAAGCTAAGAAATCTTTAAATGAAGGCGGAATACCAATAGGTGCGGTTTTAGTTAAAGATGGGGAAGTTATTTCCAGGGGCCGTAATAAGTTAATTCAAGAGAATTCAGTAATTTTGCATGGTGAAATGGATGCAATAGAAAATGCAGGTCGTTTAAATCATGAAGATTATAAGAAATGCACATTATACACGACTCTTTCCCCATGCCCAATGTGTTCAGGAGCCGTAATATTATATAATATTTCCCGTGTTGTCATTGGAGAGAATACCACGTTAATGGGTGCTGAAGATTTTCTCATAGATAATGATGTTGAAGTCATCGTTTTGAATAATCAAAAGTGTAAAGAACTGTTTGCGGATTTTGTTTGTAGAAATCCTGACATATGGGAGTGTGAGCTTGAAAAAGTCGGTAATTCTACGGAGGTAAATAATGGAAATTATTGTAACAGATGAACTTGACGAGAGATTCATTAATTTTTGTGCATCTTTTGGTTGTAAAATTGAAGATCCCCAAGTAGTTTTGCTTTTAAATAATTTTGATAAGATTATTGGATGTACCAGCTTTAAAGTATATGATGCCGATTCTGCTGAGATTACTACACTTTTTATTAACTCCTATGACAATCGTGATAGGATATCGTATAAATTAATCAGGCAGCTTGAAAAAATAGCTATTGACTATGAATTTAAAAATATTAGAGTTAGTTTTGACAGTAAGGAAGATATTTTAGTCGAAATATTTGAAAAATTAGATTATCATTTTATTGATGACAATTGGATGATAAAAGAATTCAAAAGTTTGATTTAACTGTTTTTTAAAAAAAGAAAAGAATTAAAGATTAAGCTTCTTTTCTTAATCTTTTTACAACAAAGTCTTTATCTAAGCTCAATAAGAATGATGCTGCTCTTGGGCCTTGTTTTTGGCCAAGTATCATTTTATAAATTGCTTGGAAACCTTTTTGAGGTTTTAGGCCTTGTTCTTCTAAAATTTCATACATTGCATCATGCAATTCAGTAGCATCGTTGAACTCCGTATTTTCCATTAAGTCAGCCAAATCGGATAAGAATTTGTTTTGTTCATCAGTTAACGGTAATTTTGGAATGTTTTTTTCCTGCACTTGGAATTTCACGAATTTTGGTGCATAGGTATCTAACCAGTAAATTACATTATCAACTCTTTCTCTGTATTGTGCCATTTCAGTTTCGTTCAAGTCGCTAAATTCTTTATTTTCAAAGCTTTTGGATAATTGGGAGTTTTTCTTAAGAATTGCAAAGATTTTTTCTAAGTCATCTCCTGCAATTTGATAAGCATTAACCAGGAATCTGAAAGGTGGTCTGAATGGTAAGTGACTACCTTCATGAATTTGGGCTACTTCATAAATTTCTTTGAATTTTTTGCCTTCTTTTTCAGATGGAGCTTCTTCTTCTCCGTAGAATACTTTTTCAACAGTATCAAATTGGTCAATAAAGTCCAAATAAGGCATTTTAGGTGAGAAATCTTTTGCCTTCATTGGTTTTGATCTGAAAAGGTAGTAATTAAGACTTTCTGCAGGTCCGATTTTCAACCATTCGTTAGGTGCAAAGAACACACCGTGAGATTTACTCATTGCTTCACCGTTAAGAGTAATCCATTCGTAAGGCACTGGATACGGTGCTGGATAATCGAATATTTTTTCTGAAATTACACTGCTCACGTCATATGACCCTCCGCTAGCAGCGTGATCTTTTCCAAATGGTTCGCAGGTAACTCCAAATATTTTCCATCTTGCAGCCCATTCTACTCTCCATGTGAGTTTACCGTTTCCACTTTTAATGTCCATTTCACCTTCGTGGCCACATTCGCATCTGTATTTGATAATGTCTCCATCATAATCGTATGCATAGGTTGTATTTACACGTCCACATTCATCACAAATAGGATTGTAAGGTAACCAATCATCTGCTAAAGGTTCTCTTCTGTATTCATTGAAGATTTCTTTAATTTCTTCAACATTTTCTAAAGCAATTCTTATATAATCGTTATATTCGCCATTTTTATACATTTCGAAACCGGATTTGGTTTCTATTTCTATTCCATAATCGTCCATCACGTTCAATAATGGTTTTTCAAAGTGCTCTACAAAGTTAGCACAGCAACCATCAGGACAAGGAATTGTTGAGTATGGCATTCCTAAGTATTTTTCATAATCTTCAGGTAGTGGGTATGGAACTTTTCTTAACGGGTCGTGGTCATCTGCAATCCAAATAGTTTTAGCTTTTTTTCCTTGTTCTCTTAATTTCTTTCCAACTGCATTAGCTATAAATATATCGCAAGAGTTTCCAATGTGTATTGAACCGGATATTGAGGTTCCACTTGCAATGACATGTTCTTCTACATCCATTTTACTTAATTCATTAGCTATGTTTTCAATCCAATGTGTCATCTAAATTCACCGTTATTCAATAAAAAAATTATCATAAAAATTAGTATACTTTATTCTTTTGTCGGTATTAATATATAAAAGATTAGTTTAATTAAACTATTTTCTGTTTAATTTTTTAAATGGGTTTTGGTTAAAAAAGAAAAGAAGAAATAGATATTAAATATCTATTTAATAATTTCAGAGTCTGATTGGTCTAACCATTCGTTCACGATTTTTACCGCACAGTAGTTTCCACACATGGTACATGCATCTTCATCTTCAGGAGGTCTTTGGTCTCTTTTTGCACGTGCTACATTAGGGAACATTGCGCATTCGTATTGTGCTTCCCAATCAAGTCTTTTCCTTGCTTCTGCCATTGCTAAGTCTTGTGAACCATCAATTTGTCCACTTGCAAGGTCTCCAGCGTAAGCTCCGATTTTAGTTGCAATAACTCCTTCTTTTACGTCTTCTGGTGAAGGAAGGGCCAAGTGTTCTGCAGGAGTTACATAACAGATAAAGTCTGCTCCCGCTTTTGCAGATGATGCTGCACCGATTGCGGATACGATGTGGTCGTAACCTGGTGCTACATCACATACAATAGGTCCAAGCATATAGAATGGTGCGTTGGAACACATTTTCTTTTGAATCATTACATTTGTTGGAATTTCATTAATTGGAATGTGTCCTGGTCCTTCAATCATACATTGTACTCCGGCCTCACGGGATCTATCAATCAATTCCCCTAAAATGATCAATTCTTGTATTTGAGCCCTGTCAGTTGAGTCCGCGATAGATCCTGCTCTCATACCGTTTGCAAGTGAAAGTACAACGTCATGCTCTTTGGCTATTTCTAAAACATAATCGAAGTTTTCGTATAATGGATTTTCTTTTTCGTTTTCTACAATCCATCCAGACATGAATGATCCGCCTCTGGATACGAGTCCAGTCACACGGCCTTGTCTTTTAAGTCTTGTTAATGTTTCAATGTTAATACTGCTGTGAACTGCCATGAAGTCAATACCGTCTTTTGCTTGTTTTTCAATTGTATTGAATAATTTGTCTTCGTCCATGTAGATGACTGATCCTTCATCTCTGATAGTTTCAATAGCAGCTTGATAAACAGGTACAGATCCTACTGGGAGTGGGGACATGTCAAGCACTCTTCTTCTAATTACATCTAAGTCTCCACCGATACTTAATTCCATTAAACAGTCTGCACCATGGTCGATTGCAATTTGAGCTTTTTGGACTTCTTCATCAAAGTTTACAATGTCAGTGGAGGTTCCAACAGTTGCATTTACTTTGGTTCTAAGTCCTGCTCCAATTCCTGATGCTTCAATGTCTCTATTAACGTTACTTGGGATTACGATAGTACCTTCAGCTACGGATTTTAAAATAAAGTCTTCTGAAACATTTTCTATTTTTGCTACATGTTTCATTTCGTCGGTTAAAATACCTTTCTTTGCATCACTAATTTGTGTCATATTATCACTCAATTGATATTTAATTAAATCAACATAATTTGATTAGAAAATCATTTTTATTTGATAATAATTCTTTTGTGTTAATGATATTTAAATTCATTGTTTTAAATTCTATTAAATTGGAAAAAATTAAAGTAATGTTGATTGTTTTGTTGTTTCATTCTTTGGAAACTCATATAAATATGGGAAAATTTCATTAAAATTATTCATAATTCCTGCCTTTTTTGTCCTCTTATAAAATATTTTCATTAATTTGGAATTGTTAGGGCTTGGAACTTCATAATTACTTTTAAAATGAGTAATATACTTTTCTTTTAAATTCGGAAAATTTTCATCAAGTTTTTGATAAAAATACTCTCTATTTCCATCTCTTAGGGTCATTCCCATTTGAAAGCAAAGGATTCCTTTAACATTACTTTCTATACAGTAATCCAGAATTTCATTTATATTGTCCTCGGTATCATTAATGAAAGGTAAAATCGGACATAACCAGACAATCGTAGGGATATTTTCTTCGTTTAAAGTTTTTAAGACTTCCACCCTTCTTTTAGTAGTACAAACATTAGGTTCCAATATTTTACACAAATCTTCATCGGCAGTTGTCAATGTCATCTGTATGACTGCTTTTGAGTTTTCATTGACCTTTCTAATTAAATCAAGGTCTCTTAAAACTAAATCAGATTTTGTAATGCAAGTAAAACCATGACCATACTTGTAAATTAATTTTAAAGCGCTTCTTGTGTATTCAAGTCTTTTTTCAATAGGCATATATGGATCAGCCATTGATCCTGTTCCAACCATAACCTTTTCTCGTTTATTCTTAAGAGCTTTTTTTAAAAGGGATAATCCATTTTCCTTAACTTCAATATCTTCAAAATCATGATTCATATTATAGATGGAGCTTCTTGAATCACAGTAAATGCATCCATGACTACACCCGCGATAAAGATTCATCCCGTTTTTTGGTGATAGTATACTTTTAACTTGGCTATAATGCATAATTATCAAAAATAAGTTAAAAAAATGAGTTTAATAAAACTCATTCATTCTTTCAAATGCGTCATCAAAGCTAGGCATGTTAGTTTGACAACCTTGATGCTCAATAATAAATGATGAAACTGTAGAAGCGAATTTAGCAGATTCTTCTAGGGATTCTCCATTCAAGAATCTTGATAAAAATCCTGCTCTGTATGAATCTCCAGCTCCTGTAGGATCCACTACGTCAACATTGATTGCATCAATTCTAATTTTTTCTTCATTGGAATAAATTTCACTTCCGTTAGCTCCGCAGGTTTTGACGATTATTTTAGGACCTAATTCTCTTAATCCAGTTAAATCGGTTTCAAGAGCTTCTAAAATTCTTTCAATTTCATGATGATTTCCGAATAATATTGTTGCATTTTCGATTACATCTTTTAATTTTTTAGTATCATACATTCCTAAATCTTGACCTGGATCAAATGAAACTAAGATATCTTCATTTTTAGCTTCTTCTGAGCATTTCCAGTTGAAATCAGGGTCCCCAGTTGCTAAATGAACTGCCTCAGCATCTTTTATACAACGTGTTGGCACTTTGCTTTCAGCAAATTCTTTAGCCGCTCCCCAATAGAAGTAACTGATTTGGTCTGAATTATCATCGGTTAAGACAAATGCGGTTGGTGTTTTATCTCCTGGAACAATAATTAATGAATCGGTATCAATTCCTAAATTTTCCATATGTTCAAAGTATTCTGTTTTTTTGAAATCTCCACCAACTGCAGAAACTAAAGCTGTTTTTAAACCTAGATTAGCTCCAACACAAGCAACATTGGCTGCAGCACCCCCATTAAAGGTTTTCATATCAGTTATTGGTGCTGAAAAGTTAGCTTTTGGGAATGTAGGTACTCTTATAATATAATCGTGAGCTGTGTGACCAATTGCAAGTAAATCTGTATTTTTAACCATATTATCGCCTTTTTCTTTACATTTTTATATTGTCTTTCATCAATATTTAATGATTTTGAAAAATCCTAAACTTGATGTGCACGAGAATTTATAACTAAATAATATGAGGTGTAAATTATAATATGTTTTTAGACTATAAATAATATTGGTGAGAGCATTTGATAACTATTAGTCCATCGGAATAAAACCTTGCTTTTCGATGTCATTTTGTGCTTTAGTCAATAAATATTTAATAAATTCATCAGTTTTTGAATCATCATCGTTCACTTTAACTAAACTAATCACATGGCGAGTATCAAATTTTAATATTTCATTTCCTTTAAAATAACTTGCATTCAAAAAACTATATAGATTTTTAGAGTTTTTAACTAATTTAAAGGCATCAAATTGTGAGTTAACAGTATGTTTAATGTTGTAATCTAAATCATAATGTTCAAGTGTATTCCAGGCAAGCCTTTGGGCAGACCCGTCAACCTTAACAAAATCAAGATTATTCAAATCCTTAATACTTTTAATTTTTTTTGAATCGGGACTTGAAATTAAAACCAGATAGTCATATGCTATAGGAATGAAGTTTATGTCTCTTTCATAAGCGATTAAAGGATCATCCAATGTTAATAAATCAACAACACCACGTTTAGCTAATTTAAACGCATCTTCATCATTGCTGCTATAGACATTAATGTTGAATGGCAAATCAATGCTTTCCAGCAGTCCTGAACTGATATGGCCTCCAGCAATATTGATATTGTCCGGTTCGGCAATTTGGATTAAATATTTCCTGTATTCCTCTAAAAGTCTTAAACCCTCACGCGTAAGGCCACTACCGTTACCTTTTTTTTCAGTTAATTTGAAACCTAATTGCTTTTCTGCATTCAGTATTCTTCTATTAAAAACAGTATGGGATATATTCAACTCTTTAGCAGATTGTCTTTGGGAATTTGTTCGGTGTAAGGATTCTAAACTTTGATACAGTTTATAATCATATATTTCACCATTTATTTCTAAACTAATCAATCCTTTGCTTTCGAGTTTCATAATTAATTATATATTAAAGTTTTTTCATATAATTAATTACTGGTATTAGGATGATAAAATGGAATTGATGAAAAACTCTATTAATGCAATTTTGGATAATATTGAAGGGGCAGTTGAATTTTTAGACGAAAAAGAAATTGATAATTTTGAAAATATAATCATCGAATCTAATAATGTTTTTGTAACTGGGGCAGGAAGGTCAGGTCTTGCAGCAAAAGCATTTGCAATGAGATTAATGCATTTGGGAGTAAGTGCATATGTTGTAGGTGAAACAATTTCACCAGCTATCTATGAAGATGATTGTATAATAGCTATTTCTGGGTCTGGTGAAACTAACACCATTGTTTCCGCGGTTAAAATTGCAAAAAATAGAGGTTCCAGGGTATTGGCAGTAACTTCTTATCCTGAATCAACTTTAGGTAAATTGGCTGATACTTGTCTTTTAGTTAAAGGAAGGACAAAAAAAGAAGTTGATGATGAGAATTATATGAAACGTCAAATTCATGGTAATTATACTTCCTTAACTCCTTTGGGAACAGCTTTTGAATTAACAACCCTTGTATTTTTAGATGCAATCGTTTCTGAATTAATGGAAAAAATGCAACAAACAGAAAGTGATTTAAAAGCAAGACATACAGTATTAGAGTAATTCAATCAAAAATTACTCTATTTTGATTATTATAAACATTACACCTTTTGCCACGCAAAAACCCAACCAATGTAACATTACCTTTTTTTGCAATATTGTATCCTGAGTTTGCAGGGGCTGCGTTGGATGCTAAAATTGGAACTCCAACACGTGTCATTTTAATAACCATATCTGCAGGCATCCTACCGCTATAAATCACGTAGGATTTTGATAAATCAAAATCGTGCAGCAACCCATATCCAATTACTTTATCAACTGCAACGTGGCGGCTAACGTCTTCTTTAACTATAAACTTGCCATCATATACGATTCCTGCAACATGTGTTCCGCCGGTTGCTTGCCAAATTTCTGCATTATCTTTAAGTTCTTCAATTCTAGAGATCAATTCGTGAACGGAAACTTGAAAATCAGATTTTACTTCTTTAACTTCTTTTATTTTACTTCTCCATCCTCCGGCAGAATCTGAGCACAATACTGTTTCGTTTGTTTTAAGTAGTTTGTCATCAATTTCTGCAAAGATTTGAGTTCCTTTGATTTTAATTTCTTTAATGGATGATAATGAATCAATTAAGTTTTCATTAAACATGTATCCGACTGCAAATTCTTCAAGTGAATCTTCAATTGCAGATAAGCTACGACTAATCTCTCCATTAATGGTCAATGTGATAGTTTCATCTTGAACAACATTCTCTTTGACTTCTAAAGCCTGATTGTTTTTATAGGATATTGCATCAATTTCTTCGATTTTCATTTTTATCAGTTAGTATATTAATTATTAAAATTATACGTTATGTAAGAATACCAAGACATTCTCTTTAAGAATTTGAGGTATTGCTGTTGTAATATTTGTTTGTATGTTTTTTATATTTTTAAATGATTTTTTCTTTCATTCGAGTGAAAATTTTT
>JAILDN010000079.1 GCA_024689425.1 Methanobrevibacter sp. | reverse complement strand
CAATGAATAATTAATCCATGAATTAGTTAATCATTGTATTTTTAAAAAATAGTAGTTTATCCGTAATTATTTTTGAGGTTATTTTGACCATTTTGAGTTGGTGCATATATTTTGTATAGTCTTTTTGATATATTGTGTTGTTGGAGAATAGTTCATTATCATTTTTTTCGTTTTTTCACAAAGTCCAATCTTTCAAAAATTTTGTTGATTTGAAATTTTTTTTTTTTATTCTGTTTAAAAATAGTTAACTTATATTAATTCTAAATAAAATATATTATTAGAGTAATTATGAACAGGGCATTAAAATCAAAAATTATCATGTTTGTCTCAATGATGTTGTTCATGATTTTTTATATGGTGATATTTGGAAGTAAGAATGCTGTAATCGGTATGATGGTGGTCATGGCGGCGTTCATGAATCTGAGTAATGATTTGTCATTTAAAGCAAAATCTTCTTTTATTAAAATACTGTTATTGCTCTTGGTGTTAGGCATTGCATCGTTTTTGAATAATCCATTGACTATCTTTGGATGCATATTGACCTTTGTTGTTGTCTTTGCAACTACTTTCACGTCCTATAATCTTTTTGGTACCCATGTTTATTTACCGTACCTGATGATATATTTTATGATGGTTGGAATTCCAGTTTCTGTTGAAATGTTGCCGATGAGGCTTTTGTCTCTTGTCTTCGGTGCGGTTTTCATCGTTGGATTGAATATGGCAATTAACAGGAAAAAAGATTATAAACTGTCAAAAGCAACTATTGACATGTTAATTTCTGAATTAGACAAAGCTATAGATTTGAAATTGGATGGAAAAGATGTTTTTTCGGATAATTTCCGTACAATCAACGGATTTTATTTGAGTATTTTCAACAGGTCCGAGTATAAATATTTCCCATCTGAAATTCACAAATCCGTTTTGAATGTTGTCAAATCATTTCAATACATTGGAAAGATTATATCTGAGCATGATTTGTCAAATAAGGAACTGCTTTACATAAGGAGTGTTTTGTCTCAAATCAAACACATTGATTTGGAGGACATATTTGACGGTATTGAAATAGAATCAAAAGTGATGTATCTTGTTTTATTAAATTTGGAGATAATTTCAAATGAAATCAGAAAAGATTTAACCGATGAAATAATACTTCCAGATAAAAACACATTAAAAACCCAGTTCAAATCATTAATCAGACAGTATTTCAGTTTCAGATCTGTCAAGTTTACTTTTGCATTTAAAATGGCCTTTTTAATGTTTGTCTGGCAGCTGCTGACGCTGATGTTTAATTTGCCATTTACAAAATGGCTATATTTCGCTACAATCTCGTTAATGTTACCTTATATTAATGATGTTGCATATTCTGCAAAGTCACGACTTCAGGGAACATTTATCGGAGTTTTTGTTTTTGCAGCAATTCTCATAATTGTCCCTTATCTTAACGTTTCATTTAACGTAATTTCTGTTGCAGTAATGGTTGTCTGTATGTTTATAATGGTCATTAAATTGGAGGATAAACTGATTTTGACAATTGTCACTACTGTGATATCAGTCATGACTGCACTGATGTATATTCCACCACCTGAAGCAATGGAATTGAAGATATTGTGGGTAACTGTTGCAGTTGTAGTTGTCACATTATTCAATTATAAATTCCTGCCTTATTCTGTTGAAATCGAAACAAAGAACAATCTGAAAACATCTTATATACTAAATCAACAGTCAATCGATTTGGTTAAACAGAAATGCATGGCAACGGGACCTGATAAAAAAACAACATTATTGGTTTTAAGCAATGTTGTACGGGAAAACATTGAAATAACTGAGGAAAACCGGGAATTATATGCCCTACAGGTAAAAATTACTGATATTTGCAATTTCATTTTGAATTATCTGGATTTGATTTCAATATCTGATGATTTGGCTAAAAATTTGGTTGAAATAATTGATGATAATGCGTTGGCAGATGTAAATTTAAATATCAAAGATAAAATATGTGCATATTCAATGGAACATGTCATGAGCTTGTTTAAAGATGAACAGATGATTATCGAAGGATTTGATTAATAATTTTATTTCGAATGATTAATTTCTGCTTTTGAATTAAAATTACTTTAGAAAATGATGTTGAATTCTGAAGAGATGGCATGTTTTTGAAATCAACAAAGTTTTTGAAAGAGCCGTTGTATAGTATAATTTGAGAGCTAAAAGTACTAAATATTTTGTATAGTATACGGGCAAAATAAAATTCATATTATTTTAGGTTTATTTCAGTTGCAAATCACTAATATTAAGTTTATATTCAATTAACTTAATATAATTTATTTGATAATATTATTGGGTGCAACGTATTTGTATTTTTAAAAAATAATTATTTTTTTAAGGAATTAATTTGGTCTTTTTTTCTAAAGAGTATTATATTTTGTATACTTTTTTGTATATTGACTTCAAATTCTTTAAAAAATTATTAGGAAAACTATTTCATAGTTGATGTTTCCAAGGGTATAGAACGTAAAACATTTATAAAAATAAGTTAAAATATTAATCATTGAAGAATATTTTGTTGATTTATATGATTATGGGAATTTTAACTGCAATAATAGTGATTTTATGGATATTGCCAGCATATCTTAAAGCACCAAAAGAATATAGGCTTGATAAAAAATTTATAATTAAAACCATACTTATGGGGATTGTAATAGGATTTATCGGCGCATTTATTCTTCAAATAATTTTAGGTAACATATTTATCTATATATTTAAGATTCCTCAAGAAAGCTTACTCTATGAATTTATAAAAGCGTTCATCATATTTGGTTTAATAGAGGAAGTAATGAAATTTTCTGCAGGTTCCCTTTCTTTGAAAAAATCAAAATTCCAATCAAAATTTGATTATATGTTAATTTTTGCTTTAGCAGCATTTGGTTTTACTCTTGTCGAAACTTCAATAGCCGCATCTGCTGGAGGATTAGCTGGCATGTTAAGAGTATTTTTCCCATTCCATGTCATGTGGCAAATTTTCATGGGAGCACATTTATATGAATACAAAGTTGCTAAAATGAATAATGACTCAAAAACCATGAAAAAAGAATTGGCAATAGCTTTTGGAGTTCCAATATTGATGCATGGTTGTTGCGACTTTTCAACATCATTGATTCAAATGGCTGCCTCTTCAATCCAATCAGCAATGGGAACACTTGATATTATAACTTTGGTACTCCCATTAATCTATATGCTCATCCTAATAATTTTCACAATTGTAACAGAAATTAAGTTTTATAAATACTGTAAAAACTTATAAATTCTGTTAATTTATTTTATTTTCAGAAAGTTAGATAAATTATTAATCCTATTTTAAACATGTCTTAATCATGATTATTCCAGTTTATAAGAGTATGCGGAATCCTCGAATAGCTGCCTTATATGCAATGCCACAAATCTTTTTGTGAATATCAACACGGCAGGGGAAATAAAAAAAGGAAAAACTACCAAAAGTATATTCAAAAAGAATGAATCTGATTTAAAAGGAAAAATACACTGAGCAACTGAAAATTGGGCAAAGAACACACATATTAAAACCAATATGAAGTTTTTAATTCTTATATTTTTAAATATAGTATACATTCCTTTAATATTGAATGTCTGGAAAAAACTGCCATGATTTAAAAAACGATTCATAAGACCTAAAACCATCATCGAATAAACTAATATGATTGCAACATATATGCAAATTGCTCCAAGATTATTGTTATTGAAATGCAGGGTTTTAAACGATTCAAGAAATAATATGATAATAGTGTAAATATAGACTGCAAAGGATTTTTTAAGACCTTCAAAAAACAACTTTTTATTTATAATAAGATGGGGCAGATAATCCCTGCCCTTAAGAGTATATAACGAAATGTATGAACAATAACCGACCTCAATATATAACATTAGTTCTGAGAAAATCAATAGGATTACAGACATATAAATATCAGCATAATAATCATAAAACAATAATCGCCGAATTAATGAAATTAC
>JAILDN010000090.1 GCA_024689425.1 Methanobrevibacter sp. | reverse complement strand
TCCTGGATGATTATTGTGAGTTCTTTTTTATCACAGCACCCATAACCATACCACACCATACTCAGATAATGATGCATTTCTTCAACAGTCAAATCATTCATTGTTTTAGTAACTCCTTTATTTCATTACATGCACCTATTTGGCCTTGGAAGTACATTATTAGGTTAGGGTCTCTACGTTTCTTTGCTAATGCACGGTCTTCCTTAGCATTCTCTTCAATATTTTTAAGTATATCATATATACATGGAATCATTATATATCACACTCCTCATTCTCAATATCTTGTCCTTTGATTCCGTACAATTCTAGCATATCAATCACCTCATTTTTTCTAAGTGTCCATTTTAAACATATTCTGCTGATAGTGAGCATTCTCTTGTCTTAATCTATGATAATTTAAAAGTTTTTTAAAGTTTTTAACTGCTTTCTTATCTTTAACTTCAAAACTCATTGATACACTTCTATCACTCATCGAAATCACTACTCACATGAATTATTGGAAAATTAAACTCTTTTTTTCGAGGCCGTGGTAGATGGTAAGCAGCCACATTAAAATAAAAAGGGCTCCTAGGACCTCTACTCAAATCCCTACGAATTTTATAACTCATAAACTAAAACCTCTTGCAATTCATCGAAAGGATTAGTATAACGGATAGCTATGATATGCCTTATATGAAATGCCCAATCCCCAATACAGAACGTACTATAACAATCAATACTGCATCCTAAAACATCTTCTTTGCTGAAGTGTTTTTGATTTCCATTGCTCAATTCCAATACAATTCCTTTTGGATTTGCTCTTAATTTTTCAAATATTACTTCATTAAAATAATCATTATCCATTACCCTCACCTTTATTCAAATTTTAAAAAAGCATCTAGGAGATCTTTATCTTCCTGTGATAAGTTTTCCATTTTCTGGTGTAATCTTTCATCAAAACTTAAACCGTCATTGTTGTTTTCGTCCCAGCATGATTCGATGATTTCAGTCATTTTATCACATGCTGCTTTTATATTTTCTCTACTCATTTTTTTTCACCACTTTCTTACATTTCGGACAAACCTGGAACTGTCGCAAATGATTCGTATAAAACCAATAATGACTAAGTTTTTCACCACAGTAAGGGCATCTTGGTCTAATAGCCTCCTTTATTACATTGTTAAACCAGTTAATAATTTCTTCTAATCTTTTATCAGATTCATTCAATTAGAACTCCTCCCTTTTTATCGGCCTATCTAGATAACCTGTGATGTTTCCATACCTATCAAAATTTAATGTGAATCCAACTTCCATGTACCTTCCATTGTGTTCAAAGTCCATCAGAAACATGTTAGTAGTTTCTTCATTTTTTATGATAGCTACGGGTTGGTCTTTTTCATTTAGAACTAAATACCATTTTTCATCAGATTGTTCAAACATTCTATTGCCTCTTATGGGAATTCACTTACTATTTCATCATACTCTTCAGTGACAATAGCTACAAAATCAGTGCATTCACCAATCACCTCTAAACTATCCCAATCCAATTCCTTTAAGTAGCATACACTATGAATCTCTTCAGGATCATCAGTCTCACGTATACTATACCAACCCATTATCTTGACAGGTTTATCCCCTGGAAAGACAGATAATAGTTTAATTAATTCCTCAACAGTTGTTTCTTTATTCATCTAATTCTTCCTCTTCCACACGAAATATTATATCAGCATTCTCATGTTTTTGTATAATTGGTGCTATAACAGCATAAACATCAAACAAAGAATATTCATAATGTAATATTAAAGGCATACAATCATTTTGTAATTTAAATTGAACCGTATTTGCATCAGGATGGATTACCTGTTTAATATACCTTGTATTGTATAATCCTTTTTTCCCAAAACAATCAACACAGATTTTAGATAGATCCGCATCCAAGTATTTTTTTAAATCAAATACATAACTGTCTGCATAATCTTCCTTGTTAAATAACTCTTCATCAAAATTTGTTAATCTATTTAAGTAATCTTTATCATACTTTGATTCGATTTTGTGAGCAATATAATTCTCGTTCACTAAATCTTTGATTTTAATTATGTAGTTTCCTTGATGTTCTGAGTTAAAATCATTGATTTTGATTTTTAATAATTGTGTTGCATAATCATTCATTGTACTTAGTGTGCATGTGTTTTCTTCAAGTTGTATTATAAAATCCTGTGGAGAGAATCCATTCTTTATTAATTTTTTGTATAATAATTTTAGTAGGATGTCATTTGCATTCAATTTCATCATCCTCTTCATTCTTATTGTATGCTTCCTGCAACTGATCCATGACAGTAAGGAAATCATCCGTGTTTAATAAAATTACTTCCATTTATTCGGCCTCCTTGAACATGATACAACAATCATATAATTTAATTAATTCATCAAATAGGCAGCATAATTCTTTTTGTCTGTGTTGACAGTTTGCACAACAACTCATTTTTAGTCACTCCTTGAAATATTAACATTGTTATATTATTTTCATTATTTAATTTTATTATTATAAAATAATAATAATAATAATAATAATCTGTAAACAAGAAAAGTAAACAAACATACGGAAATATGTCTGTAATGTAAACTGTTTACGGTAAACAGTTTACATTTTCCCCTAAAAGAAAAACAAATGTTTACAGACTTTGTTTACTAACTTTTTCTTTCACTAAAGCCTCCAACTCTTCAACTGTAACATCCACTAAAGCAGATTGATTCTCAACAAACAAATGATTAATAGTCAAATAATCATCTAAATCATGAATAGAATTATTATAACGCTGAATAATGCTATTCACAGCATTACTAACTTCTAAAGAATACTCCTTACCATTCAACTCAACAATACCCAACTGAATATTAATAGCCTCAAGATGTCGTTCTTCACTAATAATTTTTTCCTCAAGAGAATCACGTTGATCTTTCAATCTACCGATTTCCTCTTTTACAAAAAACTTTTTAACTAATAATTTCTTCTTTGGATGTTGAGCATGCTTATTAAAATACTGAACGGCATGCCTTACATTATAATCACTATCATCCAATAATTTCTTATCTTCAGCAGTAACCCTACCACTAACCACTTGATCAAAAGGCATATCCATCAACGACCACCACCAAATCGTTTAATAAATTTAATCAAAGTTTTAGGATTAGCATCTTTACCATAATAACTATGATATTTACCATGACACCATTTACATAAAGCAATTCCATTTTCAATATTCAAACGGTAACTAGGATTGTTTTTATATCCAAAAATATGATGTGCATGCAAATGCTTATGTCCACCACAACAAGCACATACTTGATCATTATCTATGATTGTTTTTTGCCAAATTTTATATTCGGGACTATTACGATCACTAGAATCTAACTCATAAATATTTTCATCAGAAGTTAATTGAACAACATTATTACAATCAAAATAATATTCAAAACCATCTGTTTTAAAAGTTTTAAGAACACCTGTAATAGATAAATGATTACCCACATAATACTTATCATGAGAACAATCATCATTATATAAACATAAAGTCAATTTCTTTGAGGTTCCTTCAACACCAACAGTTAGTATTTGTCTTTCTTTAAATTTAGACTCATTCTGAAGTAATGTAAAAGACCTTCCACCACATTCCCCACAAAGTGAAGGTTCTAATATATGGCCAACACTATTTTGTTCAACTTCACATAACCTCAGACAACCTCTACATTCAAAAGTAGCTACAGATATAATTGGTTTTGGTTTTTCAACATCTACAATAACTACATCTTCTAAAACAACTAAAGACCCGACATACTTACTGTTTAATCTTTCAAATGGAATTATATTAGTCACATTTTCAAATTTAACATTTAAATCAGCATCTTTAGATAATGGATCAATATTTTTAACTGCAAGTTGTGCAGCTTCAATCGTTACTTCAGGTTTTACTATTAACAAATCTGCTAAATCCGGGTCAAACAATTCTAATTCATTGTAATTTACAATAATTGAATTGTTTTCAGGATATGTTTCAAGAACTTCGAAAATATCATCTTTATGTAATGTTGCAAAAAATTCTTCAAATTTTTCTATGGAGTTTTTATTTATCATAATATTACCTCTGTTGCAAGTGTATCATTAAATACTAAGTCACTTTTTGGATCATCACACCATAACGTACCAGGTAAAACTTCACCAAACTTCACTTTAACAAAGTCAATACAATACTGCATATGCTTGCATAATCTGTGCCTGAATAGATGGTCTGGACAGTCACATATCCAGCCTTTCTCAAAGTTGTAATCTACGATATATTTTTTTCCTGTAGATCCGGTGACGTGGAATGTTATTCCATGTCTGTATCCAGTCACTTTTGTGATGGTGATATTGGAAGGGTTACTCATTGTGAGTCCCTCCCTTTAAAGTATTCATTCACAAAGGCATACATTGCCTTTTTTTCGGACTTGTTTAGTTTAGGTTTAACCATGTTCTGAATGCATTTTTTCACAGCAAAACTAGTGATTTCTTCATTGGATAATCCTTTCTTTTCTAGTTTTTCTAATGCTTTATCTACGAGTTCCTGGAAGTTTAACTCCCTTACAGGTTCAGATTCTTTTTTAGTGTTTTTCTTAGGTGCTGAGCTAGCATCATTATTTTTTTGTGGTGGTAAACCATCCTTTGTATCATCAGGGTCAAAAGATTCAGCAATAACCATGAAAGTATTCATTAACAAATAACGTTTCATGTAAGTATAATTTCCTCCTTCAACTTTCATATCTTTACTTAGTTCAGGTAAACGAACATGAGGTGCTGGGGACAATACTTCACCTGTTTCACGGTCAATGATTTTCAATAATAAATGAGTTTCATTAGCAGTGAAATAATAGAATATGCCATGTTCATAACATTTAGGAAGTATTTTACATGTTAATACTTCCAAACCCATATATTCCCCATGAAATCCTCTTTTCTGTTCAAATTCCACATCAAGTAGTTCCATTTGTATCTCAGCGATTTTATCATAGATACTCATTCAGAATCACCACCAATAGGACAATTTCCATAGTAATATTGGCATTCATCCAATCCACATACGTCAAGACAGCTATCGAATTCAAGACTGTGATTTTCAATGTAATCTTGTCTAAAACTCATAATACCACCTCAGCTAAATGTTCATAGACGTTTTGTGGAGTACTGAACATATGTAAGTGTCCATTGGCGAATGCAAAACCCATCATTGCAATAAGAATACCAATGCAGGTACCAGTTATTACTAAACCAATACCTGCTTTGTTCATTGTCCAGAACTGTTTTAACTCATCACGATAAGTCCATCTATGATGTGTAGGTTCAGCTTTACGGAGATCATGTACTGGTTTATTAGTGTTTTTATTGAAGATGTTCATAAAGAATCACCTTCAACAAGAACTGGAATTTCGGCTTGTCTATTGTATATTGTACGATAAGCCTTTTCCGGATTTTTTAACTCAACAAAAGCAAAACTCTTATGAGTCCATCTACCATGGATATCTTGGAATGCTCCTTCTTTGACAATGTATTCAATACCCATATCCTCTAAGATGTTTAATAGGTATTGTAGGTCTATTTTAGGTGTTTCCAAACCCCAAGTACATTTAAACGGATTATCTTTTATTGGTCTGCTAACAACACAGACAAAATAATTCGTTTTGTAGAAGATATGGTCAATCATATTGGCATTGATGTCTTCAACTGGATCATCAATACTATCATAGATTGGTGCAAATTCTAAAGCATAGTCTTCTAACTCCATGTCTGGGGTGACTATGGTTTGGTAGTCATCAAGTGTAGGAGTGTTCATTCTAAACCACCTACTTCTTTGAGCATTCTGTTTTCTTCTTCTAAAATACGGTAGTCTTTCTTCAAATCTTTGAGGTATTTGAAGAAGTTCAATTGTTTTTCTTCGGGCCAGCTGTTATACTGATCCCTCATCTCAGTCTCAGTTTTCATTTTATATCACTTGTCTAGATTTTTTTGAAAGGTTACTTCGGTGCTGCAACACCCAAGTTTCTTCCTTGATTATTATTTAGATTAACTTAATATATAAAGTTACCTATTGATATATAATTTAATATGCAATATTTATATACCTAACAGTACATATATAATTATAACGAATAATAAATATGGAGGTATGACTGTGCTATTCAAACAAAAAACTAAGTTATCAAAAGGAAACACCAATAGTAAATCTGTTCGAACTAGCGTGCCTGCAAACATTGCACAAATATTAAATGTTAAAGCAGGAGATTCTATTGAATGGATTGTCGAAAGTAATTCAGATAACATTACTATCACCATAACCAAAGCAGAATAATCCTAAATAATCCATAAACATTATTATTAACCAACATGATTACCAGTTTAGTAAGTATTAAATAGTAACCATCACAAAAATAGTAAATGGTTACTGAAAGATATCACTTGTCTAGTGTACTATTTTTTTGTGTAGCCAGTGGTGTGGGGGATGAGAAAATAGCTGCAACTATTAATTCAATGAACCCTTACACATAATACTACTAATTCTCTACATTCTCTGTATAACCACATTCATTACAAACATACTCATCAGGAAGATTACCATCAAAAGTATCTGCCCCACGAATATAACTCATTTTCTTTCCACATTTTGGAAATGTTTTTTCACTAATCATAATCTTTTTTTTTACTCCATTATATTAATTTTATTTAGTCTTCATAATATTATATGATTAATTAAATATTTAAACCTTATTATAAGCATTAAATGAACACTATTCACTAAAATAATACTACTACTAGACTGTACAACGAGAAAAACAAAAACACCGATGTTTTAAAAACCAGTGTTCAACAAAAAAATAGCAAAAATATACAACCCCATAAAAAAATAATAAGAAAAAAATAGTAAATAAATAATATTTAAGTCAAAAATCAAAAGTAATCATATATTCCTTTAACTTTATTAAAACAAAATCCTTCAATATTAGATGCAGCTTCACAACAATCTGAATCAAATGTGATGAAATCTAAATCATAATCATTTCTTAAATTATGATCATGAGCATCAAGAACAATAATATCATCAGGAGAGTGAACCCCAATTGAATTTAATTTATTTTTTAAATCATAGTATTTTTTAGTTCTTTCTTCAGTTAATAAAACAACAGATTCCCATTCAGTTCTGCGACGATATATTGATACTCTTAAATCAAATAAACATTGCGTTATTGAATTTATAAATGACTCATAAGTCGGGAACCTATCCCCAACATAATTATCCCAAAATTTATTTAAAGAACTTAAAATTTTTTCACGACTTTTATTTGGATTGTAATTCATTAAAACATAATCTTTCAAATCTTCAAATTTAAAATCATGAAAATCATCACGGGTTAAATTATTGGATAAATCTTTAAAAAATTTAGTTAAAATTATACGTTTATCGTTAAACACTTTTTTACATTCTTTTTTAACACAATTTGACCAAAAAATATCGCCATATTCATTAAAAACAGATATTGCCTTATTATTTAGAGGATCAATAGAAAACATGAAACCAATAGAAACATTAGTATCAACAAAAGAATTCATTGTAAAATCCCCTAATCATAAATCCAATATTGAATTAGATATTTCAGATAATATTTCTTCATCATAATTCTCACTAGGTTTACATATACTAGTGTAAAATTTTTGTTCAAAAACGATTAATTCAGAAGCAAAATCATCATATTTTTTTTCATAATCATCCTCAGATAACTCTAGTTTAGAGATAACAAGATTATAAAAAGAATT
>JAILDN010000083.1 GCA_024689425.1 Methanobrevibacter sp. | reverse complement strand
TAAAATTGCTATTATAAAAAGTGGTAACATTGGTACTTCACCAGTTATCGATTTGTTGTTAGACGAAAGAGCAGACAGACCAAATATTGATGTAAGAGTATTTGGATCTGGAGCAAAAATGAACCCAGAACAAGTAGAAGACGTTGTTCCTAAATTAGACCAATTTGAACCTGATTTTGCAATATTCATTTCACCAAACCCAGGTGCACCAGGTCCTGCTAAAGCAAGAGAACTTTTATCTGAAAAAGACCTCCCTGCTATTATCATTGGTGACGCACCAGGTAAAGGTAAGAAAGATGAAATGGATGAACAAGGTCTCGGTTACATTATCGTAATGTCTGACCCAATGATTGGTGCAAAAAGAGAATGGTTAGACCCAACTGAAATGGCTATTTTCAACGCAGACATCTTAAAAGTATTAGCAGAAACCGGAGCATTAAGATTAGTACAAAAAACTATTGACGGTGTAATTGCTGCTGCTGATGCTGGCGAAGCAATCGAATTACCTAAACTCATCATTACTGCTGAAAAAGCTGTTGAAGCAGCTGAATTTGCTAACCCATACGCAAAAGCAAAAGCTATCGCTGCATACGAAATGGCTGGATCTGTCGCAAACTTAGACATGAAAGGTTGTTTCATGACCAAAGGATTCGAAAACTTCATTCCTTTAGTTGCTGCTGCTCACGAAATCGCTGGTGCTGCTGCTAAATTAGCACAAGAAGCAAGAGAATTAGAAAAATCAAACGACACAGTCTTAAGAACTCCTCACATGAAAGAAGGAAACCCTGGTCGTAAAACTGATTTAATCTCAAAACCAGAATAAGTAGTTTAACACTACTTATTTTTTTTACTTTTTTTAATTATTTATCTCAATTATTTTAGATTTTCATAGATTAAAGTTTAAACACAAGATATATACAAAAGAAAAAAATTTTAAAAAAAATATGATGTTTGTAAGCATCAATTCTATAAAACTCCTTTTGTTGAAGGAATTTGGTCGTGCTCGACTTTAATTGCATATTTTAAAGCTTTTGCAAAAGCTTTAAAAATAGCTTCGGCCTTGTGGTGATCATTTGCTCCTTTTGCTTCGGCATAAATATTCAATTTAGCTGAAGAAGCAAAAGATTCGAAGAAATGAACTATAACATCAGCAGTCATGTCGCCGATTTTGTCATTTTTAAATTGAAATTCCATGTTACAATAGCTTCGTCCGCTTATATCGACTGCAACTGTTGCAACTGATTCATCCATAGGTACAATTGCATGAGCCATTCTTCTAATACCTACTTTATCTCCAATAGCTTCACTGAAAGCTTCACCCAATAAAATTCCAACATCTTCAATGGTGTGGTGATCATCTATTTCGATATCCCCAATTGCTTTAATTTCCAAATCAATCATGCTGTGCTTTGAAAAAGATTCCAACATGTGATTGAAAAAGTTTACACCAGTAGAAATATCATATTTTCCATCACCATCAAGATTCATTTTAATAGCAATCTCAGTTTCAGTTGTTTTTCTCTCAACATTAGCAATTCGACTCATAATAATACCTTCATATAATTCATTTTACCTTTAATCATTTAGTCATCTGGTCCGTCACGTATAATTTTAATGCAGTCTGTAGGGCATTCCATTGCACATAAGGTACAAACATGACAATATCTTAAATCCAATATACGTGCAACGTTGGTAACTTTCCAAATTTTATCGGCTTTTGGACAAATCTCATAACAGTTCCCACAGCCAATACATTTAGATTCGTCAACCTTAATTTGTAACATGAACTCACCACATAACCCAACATTATAATTTTAAAGTAGCTACAGACATTGCTTTAAATCCAATATAAATTTCCTTTCCAATAGTGAGATTCAATTCTTTTTCAGCAGACACTGTAATATCTGAAAATATAGATACACCGCCAACATCAACTTTCACACGAATAATCTCATTATTCAACCTCATTTCAACGATAGTTCCCTTAATAATATTTCGAATGCTGGATTTTTGCGGTTCCAACATTAAAAAGATATTATCGTAACTTATTAAAGCCAAAATTTTATCCCCAACAACATAATTCTTGTTTAAAGGAATGTTAACTTCAAAACTAGTCATTTTAACTGTCATGACTCCTTTTGATTCATCAATAGCTAAAACTTCAGCTTCAATCTCATTAACATCTTTATGAAGTTCCATTATCGCATTTATTTTTTTACACTCTTTTAAAATTGAGTAACCCTCTTCGGTCAAAGTGGTGCCCCCACCGCCACCTTTACCTCCTTTAGAAGTACTAACAATCTTAACTTGTAGATTGGATTCTATTTTATCAATATAATTTAATGCTGTTCTATAAGATACTTTAACTATTTTAGCGGACTCTGTTAGAGACCCACTATCTAAAATGGATTCAAGCAGTTGATATTTCTTACTATCAAGCAGAAAAGAATTGCCATCTACATTAATCTTATATTCAACACCTGCCTTAACATCTGTCATATTTTACCTCCAAAGATAATAGACATAAGTATTTATTTCTTTTATATAAAATAAGATTTTCTATTAACTAATCTCTAAATTCTAATTTTTCTACAATGTTTAATGCAAAATTGACAAGTTTAGAAACAGGACCAAATCTGGAAGATAAGATCCTTAAAGACTCAATGTCTTCTTTTGTGAAGAATTTTACTAAAATCAATGCTAAGAAATAAACAATAATACATGCAATAATTCCTGGGAATAACCAATAAGCAGTCTTTGGAATAATTAAAGAAAATGCTCCCATAATTAAAGAAGCTATGATAATTTTAACATATGACATCGTTTGAGCTTTAGTTTCAGTTAGCTTGAAAACAAAATAAATGATAGGCACCATCATTGCAAAACAGCCAATAGTAGTACCGAGCGCACCACCCGCAATTCCCATGAAAGGAACTAAAATCCAACACAAGATTCCTGTAATGATAGCTCCAAATATCAAAATATACATCGGAATTCTAGGGTTACCAATACCCTGGACAATACTGGTGGAAATTGCAAAAATTGAATAAAAAGTCATTCCTATTGACAATATACCGAGTGCAGAAGCTCCTGCAACATAAGCGGCATCAGTAAAGTAAAACACTCTTAATGTAGGTGCTGCAAATGAAGCAATTCCAATACACATAGGTACAACAAATATCAGTGAGTATTTATAAGATTCATTCACATATTTCTGTAGCATTGGAATATCCCTAATCTTAAATGCCTCAGAAGAAGCAGGTAAAATTGTAGTTGCAACAGAAATTGAAATCATCAAAGGCAAACGTGCAATAGGATCAGCTGCAGTATAAAATCCAACAGCTTCTAAAGTTAAAAATTTACCCATGACAATAGTACAAATATTATAAATAAGCATTTCGGCAATAGCTGTTATGATAACAGGTATGGAAAACTTAATTAACGTTCCTGCAAGTTTCAACTCATCCTTACGGGTAAAAACAAAATCGGGACTAGCTTCCGGGATATATTTTCCCATGTGGAATTTGAAAATATAAACCGCTGACAGTGCTGCAAACGCAAAGCCTAAAACAGTACCCCACAATGCACCGACAGTGGAAAATCCCATTAAAACAAATGCGGTTGCAAATAAAATCATGCCCAATTGCTCAATGGCACGAGTATACAAGATATACTCCATCTTGTAAACACCCTGAAATGCTCCCCTAAATGCTCCAACAATTACACTGAAAGGAGTAATCAGTCCAACAATCTGTAGGGGAACCAAAGCAATTGGCTTATGTAAATAACTGTAAGTTAACCACGGAGCAACAACCACAACCATTAAAACACCAAAGAAAAGCCCTAAAAATACCATTATTTTTAAAGCGGTGTAAATGGTCTGGCGAGCCATGTCCGATTCATTTACAACATTATATTCGGCAACATATTTTGCAATGGCCGGCGGAAGTCCTCCAGCGGAAAGAGTTTGAAAAATTCCTTGAAATGGCATAGTTAGTCCTAAAACACCATACATCATAGGCCCAAGAAGCATAGCCATTAAAAAACGATAGACATATCCTCCTACACGAAAGATGATGTTACCTATAAAAATTATTAAACTGCCTCTAACTAACTTATTTGCCATAATATTACCAAAAATAATTATTATAATAATATTAAAGTTATTTTTATATATAAATATAATGTAAAAAAAGTGTAGAATTAATCTACTTAAAGAATCTAAATATTAAAATTGTAGCTAAAAATCCAATAATAAACACAGCTAACAATATGAGAATTGTTGTTAAATTAAATTGAGAATCTTCTTCAACTACTTGGCTGCTTGAATTATTAACTTCAGATATATTATCTGATTGATTTTCCAAATTGCCTGATGAACTTGAACCCTGAACATTATTTGAACCGGAAGAACCGCCTCCAGAGCTACCACCAGAACTGCCTCCAGAACCTGAAGAGCTTCCACTTGACCCGGAAGAACCAGCGCTTGAACTGGAAGAACTACCACCAGAACCTGAAGAACTAGAACTACCTTGAGAAGCTGGGGCAGGAGATGAACTAGAACCGGAAGATTGAACTTCTACGTAATGGCTCCCATGACCAGGATGTGCAAATACCATATTAAAACAAGATAGAATAATTATTATCGTGATAAAAAAAGCTAAATAATCGTATTTCATTTTAAACCATCCAAAATAAAAAAAATAAAGATTATTAAAGAATAATCTTTAAAAAATTTTACATTCCTTTACGTTTAATATATCCAACACCGAATAATACACCAATGACTAAAACTCCAATTACTGCATAAATAAGATTATTAGATCCAGATTTTTTAACTGATTTCTTATTAATCTCATATGCTTTTTTGTTAGGAGCACCATCATCAGAACTTTCAGATGCACTGCTTAAAGGAGTGCTTGAAGTTCCGACATTAGAAGAACTACGTGGTGTACTGGAACGAGAACTAGAACTAGAACTAGATGGATTAGAACCAGAATTTTGTTGAGAATTACTGTTTGTATTAGTAGCATTAGATTCTGTATTGGATGATTGTCCGTTTTCAGCGTTTTGTTTTAACAAATCGTCTCTAGTAACTTTATCATCTAAACTTCTTAAGAATTGAAGACTACTACTAGTACCATTTCCTCCAGAGGTAATTGTTTGTAATTGTTCTTGAGTAATCCATCTACTATCACCATGAGCAATAGTGTGGTAATTCTCTGTGAGAATAGGATTATCTCTTCCATTATACAAATCGAGGAACGCTTGGATTTGAGCAGCTCTTTTTGATTCAGATGTTTTGTAAGCACTTAAATTAGGACTTGGCCATTGATACGAAATACTTACAGCTTGACCAATATTATTAGCTGAATCCCAAATGATTAAAATACCTTCTTCATCTAAATCATTTTCGCCTTTATACTCACTGCTGGTTAATTTTTGAACCATGTAATTTCCAAGACCTGGAGATAAATCTAACATATATTCAATACTGTCTTCTTTACAATATTGCTCATTAGCAATGTAAATGTAAGATTGATTTTCGTTAAGTGGGAAATTCTCTTGAATATAATCTGCAATGAAGAAACCTGGTTGTACACCTGGACATGCGTGGTTATGGAACAAGAATGTTATTAATTGGTCAAATGCAGGTTGACCGTTCCAAGCATTAGAAATACTTTGAATACCGAAATAGTTTCCATCAATGTAAACATTTTTATTTATTTGTCCGGAAACTGATGAATTTAAAACGGAAATATTAATGTTATATGTATGAGTTCCATTGAATTCACCAACATAGAATGTTCCATCTTTTTCATTGTATCTCATATAAATAGACATGAGTGAACCATCATCTAATTGTAATGCAAAATTAAAGAATAACGGTGTCCAGAGTGGTTTATGATGAGGTAACAAAGTTTTTCTGCATAATCTGGATCCTAATTCTTCAAATAAACCGTCCCAACATGCTTCAGTGGATTGTTCATTAATCAATACGTAACCTGCTGAGGTCAAGACCATTAAATTAGGCATGTCTTTGTTAATTTCAATTCCTAATTCAGTTTCATAAATTTCTTTTGCAGTTTTTGCAGCTTCTTGACCAATTGCTTTAAAGTCATCGTAAGTTAATGAACCTTTTTTAGCTATAGCATTATCACGGGTAGCATTTGGTAAATCTAAGCCTTTGATATAAGCGTAATCTAAACCATGAGAATTAGTTGCATTATATATTACGTTACCTTCTTCATCTACTTCATCGGTTTCAGTACCGAATAAGTAATTATATTGTTCTTGATTTAATCCTTCTTTTTCAATTAAAATTTTTACAAGACTTGCAGGATTGGTATAAATTTTATTAATCCACCAAGTATTATATTTTAATTCTTCTAAACTACCTTCACCAGTAATACCAGTTTCTTTTTGGAATAATTTTTTATTTTCATCAGAGTTATAATCCATTACGATTATGGTTCCACTTTCTGTTTGATCATTCCATCTTATGAAAGCAATCATAGTTTCAGTAGCACCTGTTGAAGTGGTGTTGAAACCTGTGTAACCGCTTTTTCCAGCAGTTGCATCTAAGAAGAAGATAACAGCATCACTAGCTGAACTTCCAGGAATACTTAATACTTTATAAGAAGTAATATCACCTGGAGATTGTAGTCCGTTTCCAGTTTCTTTAATCGGAGGGTAATATTGGAGTAAAGCTTTTGTTATTGTGTATCCACCAAGAGTTCCTTCACAAATATGACCGTGGAAAGCTGCTTCTTGTAACACATCATATGTTACACCAGCGCACCATCCATTAGCTAAACTAGCAAATGAAAATGCATTTTCTCCACCAACAACATCACATAAAGCGTTCCATTGTGCAGGAGTCATATTTTCAGAAATAGTACCGAGATAGGCCTCTTCTTTCTTTCCATTTAAGAAAATTGCTGCAGTTAACTCATTTCCTTTTTTAACAATGAAGCAGAAATCGATTGGATCAACAGCAGTTTGACGTAACATTAAAATGTTACCTCTACCATAAGAGACGTATCCAGCAGCATAGTTAAGAATTCCATCGATAGCAAGTTCACTTGTTTTACCATTTAATTTAGGTACACCTGCAGTGGTAATAACTAATACATCATCTGCATTTTTGAAATTAAGTAAAGAATCTGCTTTAGTAGTTACTTCATAACCTAATTTATAACTATCACAGGCCATCATATTAATTTGTATAGGAGATGTAGCGTTAACATCTACCAATTTATATTGAGTTAAATAACCTGGAGCAGAAATAGAAAGATTTATTTTATTAGCTTCTGTAGAATTAATCTTAACATTATAGTATTTGTTTAAACTACTATAAGACTGAGATACGACTGTATTATTTACAACGTTAAATGTTGGTGTTATTTTTCCATTATCAGCGCCAATTTCATAATTTACCGCAACATTTAATTGAGGTGAATTTGGTGACTCAGATATGGCATTAGCATTATTATTTGCAGCACCAACTTCTTGAGCGGATACTCCACCTATTGCAACTAACATTAATACTGCAATAGATATAAGTAAAATAAACTGTTTTCTAATATTTTAGCCTCCCCATTAATATATATTTTCATGAGTATTATGTTAACAAAAATATTTAACATGAATACAAGGGGAATATTTGTAGTAATATAAATATAAATATAATTATTACGTATGTACTCAAAATTTTATAAAAAGTAATACTTTTTGAAAAATTTAAAAAAATTAAATTGATAAAAAGAGTTTAATATAGATA